>JALNXB010000040.1 GCA_023230585.1 bacterium | reverse complement strand
TATAGAAGTGAGAAAAAGTATTCTAAAGCAAAAGAGGTATATGAAAAACTCCTTAAAGAAGTAGAATCAAAGTTTAACCCTCACGAAATACACAGATTAGAACTTGTAGATAGGCTTGAAGATGTAGACGGTCTGAAAGATGGACAGACAGAGGTTACAGAGAGGGAAAAACGATTAAATTGGGTTAATCTGCCGACCTATTCTATATATGTATCTAATACAGGTAAAGATACAAATAAAGGAAGTAAGGAGAGCCCGTTTGGTACAATTGAAAGAGCTCAAGAAGAGGTTCGTAAAATAAAAAAAGAGAAAGGGTTACCAGCAGGAGGAATTGTTGTATATCTTAGAGGCGGAAATTATTTTCTAAAAGATACAATTCTGTTTACTGAAGAGGATTCTGGTACTGAAGAAAACCCCATAGTTTATAGAAGTTATCCTAAAGAAGAAGTAAGATTGGTAGGCGGAAAACCAGTTAACAACTTTAAAAAAGTTACCAACCCTGCAATACTAAAAAAATTACCCAAAGAATCTTTAGGGAAAGTTTGGGTAGCAGATTTAAAAGAGATCGGAATCACCGATTACGGAACTTTAAAAAATAGAGGGTTTGGAACTCAGCAACCGGGAGCATTAGAACTTATATATAAAGGCAATGTGATGACTCTCGCTCGATATCCAAACGATGGTTGGCTAAAAGTAGCTGGCCTGGTAAAACCTGAAGGTGATTATGTTTTTCGAAACACCCCTTACCAGAAAGGAAAATTTGTATATTCAGGTAACAGACCAGAAAAATGGGTAGATGAAGAAGAGGTATGGATAAAAGGGTATCTTGGTCCAATGGTGCCTTACGTTGTTAAACACGCAAAAATAACCTCAATAGATACAAAAGATAGGGTTGTGTACGTTGCAGAAGACCCCAGGTGGAAACATAGTAAAGACCCGGCATATATTGGTAGCCGTATATCAAAAGGGACATCCTATTTTGCTTACAACCTTTTAAGTGAACTTGACTTGCCTGGAGAATGGTATCTTAGCAGAAAAGAAGGCAACCTCTACTTTTGGGCACCTGATACTATTAAAGAAAACGAAGTAATTGTTTCAACTTTTGATAAACCTATTTTGGAGTTTAAGAATGTTTCTAACAACATTCTTTATAACCTTACAGTTGAAGCAACTTGGCGCACCGCATTAGTTGTAGATGGTGGGGAAAACAACCTTATAGCTGGCTGTACCATACGGAACACAGGGCAATGGGGAGTAGATATTCCTAACGGCTGGGGACATAGTGTTGTAGGTTGCGATCTTTATGACCTTGGAGAAGGTGGTATTAACCTTTCAAATAGAAGCATTTATAATTTAAAAAACCTTTCAGCAGTCGACAATAGAAGAAAACTTGTTCCTCAAAAATTTTCTGTTGAAAACAACCATATTTACAGGTTTAACCGTTTGTGCGGAGGAAGCAACCCAGCTATCAATATTCAAGGTATTGGGCAACGAGTATCCCACAACCTTATAAATGACTCTCCCCATTCTGGAGTGGTTGTAACACATAATAACCATATTATTGAGTATAACGAGATACACGACGTTGTCGCTCATTCCAAAGAATTTGGTGCTATATACACTTGGGACGGCGGAAATCCATTAACCTATAGAAACAATATAATAAAAAATAATTTCCTACACAGTATAATGGGACATTTTTCGCCAAACTCGTCACACAGTGTAAGGGCAATTCATATTGATGGTATAAGTTCTAACCTAACTTTGTATGGAAACATCTTTTACAGAACAATTGGCGTTTCTACATCATCGCCTGACAGTAGGCTTGACAACAATATTTTTGTTAATTGTTTCCCTGGAATATCTCAAGGAAACAGAAGCGACCTCCTTGAAAAAAGCAATACCTTAAGCACCTGGGGGGAAGAATCGCTTAGAGCCTTTAGATTAGTTGATTCCAAACTACCTCCTTGGAGTATTAGATACCCTCAAATTTCGGGTATTTTTGACCAAAAGAATAGACCATTGGGCTGGCCAAGAAATATAACAATATCAAGAAACATAAATGTGGGTGGACCTTTTGCTGCCTACGCTATTGGACTTCGAAAAGATCTTGTTATTGAAAACAATGTAACAGATATCGACCCTTTATTTATTAACCCAGAAAATAATGATTTTACAATAAGACCGGGTTCGCCAGTTTATGCTCTTGCACATTTTGACCCAATCCCTTTTGAAAATATTGGGCTATATAATGACGAATTGAGAGCGTCTTGGCCTGTAGAAAGAGAGGTAGGCAAATATTTTGACCCTGCAAAAGAAACAGGGATAGCCAAACCAAAAGAGTATGCTGTCAACAAACGAGTATCACCCATAAAGGTAGATGGTAAACTTGAAAAATCTGAGTGGCTCGGGTTAGATAAGAGTAAATCTATTAGTATGAGCACCTATTACACATCTTCTCAAGACCAGAAAGGACCAGAAAGCAATACTTGGGTATTATATGATGATAAACACATATATATTGGTACTGAACATGCCCTTGACCCGTGGACAGAAGATATGCCTGTAACACTAAAAAATGTTGACTGGGTAGTTACAGAGGTTTCTATAGAAGGGCAGGTAGAATCAGATACAAAAGGGTGGTGGTTACCTGATATGGCGACAGGTCCGATATATGTTTTCTGGGTTTTTCCAGACGGAAAAGTAGAGATTGTAGATAGTTACTGCAAAATACCTGAAAACATCAAAGAAGAACTGTTAAAAAATATTCAATACGGTGTAACTGTGATTAACCCAAAAGATTTCCACTGGACATTTGAACTTAAAATACCTATGCACCTTCTTGGTCTAAATGTTAGCGAACTTACAAGCACACGGTTTAATGTTGGGGTCAGAAGAAGGAAAAACTGGGTTGCGTGGATGTATGCTGGTGGACCTATATGGCGCCTTGAGGACGGAGGTAGGTTGAATTTTATCAAATAAGAGGAAAAAAGTATGGGGTGTCTACTCACTCTGGGACTACGGTGCATACACCTTCTACCCAACAATCGGGCACTCTGAGAACTCACCCTTCTGCATAGAAGACATATCCGAAGGGCTTAACAGGCTCAGAGTATAAGAACAAAAGGGCTGAACCTTTTGTTAACAGCCCGATTCTTGCTTGAGTTGTAGTAGCACCTCGTAATTCGTTCCTAAACACATACTTTTTTAACGGAATAAGAACAATGATAAAGACGAGGACTCCCCCTGCATGTCATTCCGGACTTGAGCCGGAATCTCGTTTTTCTTGCTACCACTTTTGCGTGGGTTAAGTGAGAGATCCTATAGCAAGTTCAGGATGGTAAAATAGAGCGTTTGAGTGGTATATAAGTAGGTAGAAAGTATAAAAAAAATAATGCTTTTCAACAAACCATGGTTGGTTAAAACGATTGACAAACAAAGATAAATATGTTATAATAAGATATCTTTATCTTATTTTAAAAAATTGTGTTAACAACCATAAGGGGAGGTGAAAAAGATGAAAAAAAGTGGATTCACTCTTATTGAACTTCTTGTAGTTATAGCTATAATAGCAATACTTGCAGGAATGCTCTTGCCTGCATTATCAAAAGCAAGAGAAAATGCTCGAAGAAGTATTTGTGCAAGCAATCTTAAACAACTCGGACTTATACTACACATATATGCACAGGATTGGGGAGGCTGGTTCCCTACTCACGATGAGACGATACCAGATGTTCCAAGAACTAAAGTAAATGCATCCCTTGCTCTTCTTACAGGTCAGTTAGATTATTCAGAATTAAAGCCAGGATTTGAAACTCCGCCTTACACAAATGAATATAAATTGTTTGTATGTCCAAGCAGTAAAGATAAGTCAAGTGGAGAACTTCCTGATATTGAAAACGGTACACTGATATCAGCAGAAAACGGAGGTGTAGCTTTTCATGGTTCTCTATACACCTGTTCTTACGCTTACGCCTACGGTTTAAACCTTCAAACACATCCAGATACAGCGATTATGGCAGACAGAAAAACAGATTGGGGCGGAACTCCAGCCCTTGCTTGGGACAGAAACAGCTATTTTGTTTTAAGAGGCCGAATAGACAACCATAAATGGGCAGGTTTAAACGCTTTATATGTTGGCGGGCACGTTAAATGGGTAGCAGCCATAAGAGATTCTACCGGTTCTGCATACAGTAGAATGGACCCTAACGCATTCCCAAATTGCGGTAGTGTATCATCTGCAGCACCAACAAGAGAAGGAAGTTTAAGAGACCTTCACCACGAGTATTGATTAAATATTTTTAATTAGGAGAATAAAATGAAAATAAGGATTGGCTTCTTACAAAAGAAGAGAGGTTTTACCCTCATCGAACTTCTTGTGGTTATCGCTATAATAGCAATTCTTGCAGCGATGCTTCTGCCAGCACTTTCAAAGGCAAGACAAAGAGCTCGAGCAACAACTTGTATGAACAACCTCAGACAGATAGGTATAGCGGCTATGATGTATACACAAAATTGGGAAGGAATATTGCTCTTGCATGCTGGTACCGTAAGATGGATGGATGCCTGGTCATCAGAAGGAAACAACCTCAGATCAATGGCTGTATGCCCTGCCTGGAAACCATACGATTTTACAGGGAATACCGACCACGCCTATGGAGTTAGGACTACCCCAGTATTAAACACATTGCATTACAGGCCAAACAATGATAGCCATTATGTATTTATTTTTCCAGATATGGCTGAAAAACCTGCTGGCTACTGGTTTCTTGCAGACACCTATTGGGATAATCCAACTGCCTCCCAACATGGAAGCCAATACAGAGCAGTTGCATATTCAGAAACGGGTGTAGGCAAAGTTCATTTTAGGCACCCTGGGGCTACGGCTAATCTTCTTTTTCTTGATGGACACGTTGAATCAGCAACAAAAAGCAGGTTTTGGGATGCTATTAGCAACTCGGATGCTTCAAGCGCAACTTGGTGGATAATGAACGAGAAGAATGTCAGAGAAAAATTGCCAAATTAAAACTATTCTATTTCCATAAAACACATTTTGGCGAAACATCAAATTGAGGGTCAGGAGAAACTTCAGGTATTAGTTGTAACCAATATTTATCTCCTTTCTCATTGTTGTCAAAAACCGTTATATTAAAATCGACTATATTACCCTCTTGACCCTTTATATATAAAGGATAAGAATCCATAAAAGGAACTTTTATTTCGTAGGTAGTTTCTTTCTTTACCTCGTCTCTTTTGAGTGCGTATTCACATTTTTTGAAAAGATGCTTTAAACTAAGCCCTTTTCTAATATTGTAAATATCCATATCAACAACATCTTTTAAAAGTGCTAACTCAAAAATTCGAGGTGCTATTTTTCTTCCTATTAGATATGGAGTAAACTCACATTTAAGAAAATCGCCTTCAAAAGCAGCTCTCCTTGATTTAGTACATAAATGTTTATCATCTTCAATTACTGCTCCAATATAAAAATAATCCTTATCCCATGCAAGATAAATTTTCCCGCTTGAATCTTCTTGCCATTTTTCTCTTTGGCTAAGAGGGTAAACATCCTTTCTTTCTCCTAAAAAGATATGTCCAACCTTTCCTTCCCAGTCAGAAACATTTCCATCGATTTTTATTTCAAAATCAGCATAAGGGATTTTAATCATATCTTCAAAATTGAAAGATATCGTCTCTTCCCTCCTGTTGAACATAACAAATTCTTCCCAATTACGTAAATCTTTTGGCTTTTTAAAATCTAAAACCACTTTTATTGTATGTTTAGATAACATTTCATCTTTAAGTTTATATATAACAGGTAATACCACGCCCGGTAACAACTTCAAATCTCTTCTTTCTATCTCTTCATTATCAACTATAAGAGTAATTTCTGCCAACAACTCTCTTTCTGTATGCAAACTTTTAATATAGACCACTAAATCTTTTACACTTAAAATCTGTATTTCAGATATACTTGCAGGATGAAATTTAACAGTTGGGAGAGAATCAGAAGTTTCTTCAATAGATTTTTTAATAATTTTTGTATCTATTTCAACAACCTCTACTTCTTTAGAGAATAAAAAAGAAGAAAGGCATAACAGTAAAAAAATACCGCAATATAGACAGTTTTTAATAGGTTTCACCATTTTACACCTCCCTAAACTAAGTTTAGTTAGAACTCAATACTATTTCTATACCCGAAATAACAGGAGGCAGAGAACCATCTTTTGGTGCAAAAGATATACCTAAACCATCTTCCACTTCAACTTTTTCAACCTTAACTGTCACAAGTTGACGTTCTCCTCCTGCTTTTTTAACTATATCAAAACCTTCAACAACTTTTTTACCTTGAGCATAAATATCAAAAACACGTTTACCAACACCTATCTCCTCAGGTTCAGTAAGATAAAATATCAGATCATAAAATGTTTTCTCCTTACCACCCGAAGAAAGATTTATATTGATATTTTCAATCCCTTTAATTCCGTAAGAAGCAACCCATGCGTGCCCTTCTTGTGTGTTCTTTATCCAAGAGGAGTGATTTCTGAACCACTCAATCTTGTCTCCTTTTAAGTCTATCTTTAAATCTGGTCCATCAGGATGAATTTTAGGATACTCTAACCAAAAGACATTCTTTTCTTTTCTGCTACCCGGAGCTCCAAAGTTGATTCCTAAAGATTCTACTCTTTTTTTACCTATCGTAAGACGACGGTCGTATGTCCAAGTTTCAAGTTCTGGGTGATGTACTAACGCCAAAGATGTTTGAAGTTGATAAGCGCATACACAAGACCTTGTATATTCAGGCGCATTGAGAACTCCATCGGCTGGTACAAGATTATTTGTACAACCAGCTTTAAAGCCTCCAAAATTGCCTGTCCCACCAAAGTTCAACAGGTCGTTAAATCCAGCAGTACCTGAACGAAACGCTATAAGGTATTTACTTGAATGCATTGTTCCACATCCATAGGCTCTAAAATAAGTCCAGTTATACCCGTCACCAGTTATAGAATTTTTAATCTGAAACAGAGCCCCTGTATCTGGCTCAAGAACATTTTGACCCGGTCTACCAGGGATAATCATACTATTATGTAAACTAATTGGTCCTCCATAATTGAACCTCTTATCCCATATTATCTCACCAGTGGTTCCACGGTGCGCTATTATTCTGTTCCCAGGTTCATCTATAAGACATTTTAACTGCCCCGGTCTACCGCCTTGAATTAGAATATCTTTATCTTCATAATAACTTAACCAGGTTCCAAAAACATCACCTTCTCGTTCCCAAATCTGTTTACCTGTCATAATATCTAAAGCCATAATAGAAGATTCTGTGTCAGCAGTAAGACCTCTTCTTTGGAGTCTCTCAAGAAGCCCTTCAGACAAACCATCTATAGCATATAACTTACCGTTACCTGCCACAATAGCGTTATGCCTAAACCCTATTTTCTTTGCTTGCCTAACCCAAAGTATTTTTCCAGAATGTCTATCCATTGCGACAAGCAAAGTGCTAGAGGTAGCATTCCAGTTTTCTGCCTTCCCTGGAAGTTCTTCATCAAAATATTGAGGGTCAATTGTAGCTATAAGAATATCTTTCCAAACCATTATATAGCCCCATTCTGGTCTTTTAAGTTCTTTTATATAAGGTAGATGAAACTCTTTTTTTGTCTTCCCGGTTGATGGTTCAAGAAGAAGAATTTTATCTTTATCCTTAATATATATTCCATCTTCTAAGGAAACGTAAGGGCTACCGAGAAAATTTGCTCCTGGAGCATCTGTCATATTAACTTGCATGCCTCTATTGAACCGTTTTTCAAGTTCAAGCGTTGTAAACGGGTGTCCTACTCCTGGTATCTCTTTTACCCATAGTTGTCTGCCTGTATAAACACATCTTGCACACAAAATATCTATACCCAAAATAAACAACCTCCCTCCTACAACTTGAGGAACAGGTCCATTATGGTGTCTTGGAAGAGTATCAGCATTAGAAGTGCTACCATACCATAACACCCCGAGAGGTGCTTTCACCAACTCATCGTCAGAATAAACTCTGTTAGACGCATCCGCATACTGGTGTGTCCATTTACCAGCACCTTTAAGAGGACCTTCTCGTGAAATTATTGCGAAATCTTTTTGTAGATACAACTTCCCGTTCTCTAAATCGGCTTTTTTGTACATCTCTGATAAATTATTAACAACGTTATTAACATAAATTTTCCCACCGTAAGGTCTTAAAGAGTTGAACGCCTTTTGAATATCTTTTTGATTATATTTTCTATCCAACAGAACAATCAAGTCAGCCATATAAGCAGGGAAAGAGAATTGAGTAGGGTCGGCATTTATCACAGACACCCTCTTCCCATAATACCCTAAATCATCAAAACGGCGTCTCAAAAGGTCAACCTGTTTTTTGTTCTGTTCAACTGCAACAATATGAAGAGATGTTTTATCTAACAAAGTTTTTATTACTTCTCCGTCACCTAAACCCCAGAAAAGAGCGTATCCGTCTGTTACGCCTGTTTGAGAAATTATTTGAGATGATATTTTTATATGCTCTTCATTTTGTTTGTAAGATTCCTTTTCTTCTTTATGGTGACTAACATCTTCACCAGTTTTTTTTGCGAAACAGTATATTTTACCGTCTTCGTTTACAATAAAAAGCCGTCCTTCTGAAGCAATCATACTCCATATAACTCCTTCAATTTTGTATCGCCAGACTATACTCTCAGGGCTACCGTTAGAAGCAAGTTTAACCAACCCTGCCTCGTTATCACTCAAAGAAACAGCCACAAACGAGCCAGACTTTAAAAAGAGTTGTTTTATTCCGCTAATATTGGTATCTTCCCACAGTTTTTTTAATTCATATTGCACCCTTATAGCCCCTACACCAAGTCGGTCTTTAACCTCTATATCTTTTCTTTTTAATTCAGATTTATGAGCAATTAAGCATCCTCTATTAACACCGATAATACTATCGTCTGATACAACAGAAATAGGGACCACACCAAACTTTGCGCCGTCATCAATAGAATATAGACTATCATGGTTAGCAAACCATCCTTTCCATGTAGAAACCTTGTATCCACCTACACCAAGACCAACCACAATATTGCTCTGCTGATAATAGAGTAGTTCGCCTGTATATCTATCATATACAGCTGGGACTGTCCTACCACCAGAAACAATTAATTTATCTCCAGAGACAGCAAGATACCCCTGCGGAGAAATCCCTCCAAAAGCCCAAGCGCCTGCGTGTTGATGATGACTCCACAGAGAACCACTTGTGCTATTGGTCCAGATAGATTTACCTGTTTTAGCATCTACAGCGTGCACAAAAACCCCTTCAAAAGGGAACACACCTGAAGCAAAATAGACTACGCCGTCACTCAAAACAGGACCTCCACGCGCCGCCCAAATACTTACCAACCGATTGTTTCCAAGAACATTCCTTTTTTCAGCAAAGAACCCTTTAAACTTCCATAAAAGTTTCCCTGTGTTAGAGTTTAAACAGTATAGGTAACCATCATCAGATATAAAGTATAATTTTCCATTCTCATATACAGGAGCAAGCCGAACAGGACCGTCAACATAGTAACGCCACAATTCTTCTCCATTTTTAGCAGAGTAAGCAGTAACCTTGTCTGCTCTCATTGAAGATATAAAAACTTTCCCGTCAGAAGCAATAGGTTCATAAGAGACATCAAAAGCAAGTTTTTCAAATTCTTCCAACTGGAAAGGCCAAGCACGGCTTGGTTCACCGAGTTCTCTTGTCCACCTCAATTCAAGATTTTCATTTATATTGGCATCAGAAGAAAAAGTTCTTCCAGCATCCTTCCCCCACATAGGCCAATCAGAAGAATGAACAAAAGATGTAGAGATAACTGCCCCTAAAACCAAAAGAAGCAATATCAAATTATTTTTAATCTTCATTTTTTCCTCCTGTTGGTTGGTATTGTAACTATTTTTAGATAATTGAGTAATGGAGCATTTAAGTAACTTTGAAAAGTTTTTTACTGCAAATCCGACGCAACTCACATTTTACATAGGTATATCCTTTATGTCAAATGCGAATTGAAACCCAATCTTGCTTTTATTTCCATTCTGTCTTACAAAAAACTTATCTGAAACGCTTTTTATAAGAGATTTCTCAGTATATCGCAACCGTCATTCTCCCTTTACACTCTGTATCAAAGGTTTTCTTAATGCTTGGCAAATAGCAATGAGTGCAATTGTATTAAATTTGACAATTTGTAGGTATATGATAAAGTGCAATTAAAGCTTAACTTGAAAATTAACCTCTAAACTACTACTCTCTTCGTAGTGTAGAGATAGGTAAAAGCAAGACAAGTTACAAAAACTTGCAGACCAGTAAATTTAGCAGAATGTGATGAAAGGTAAGGAGAGAAAAATGGAAAGTAATAAGAAAATAATTTCAGAGTCAGGGGTATGGAACGTTCGTAAATGCGGGGCCGTAGGAGACGGTAAAACCTCAAATACTGAGATTATACAAGAAGCAATCAACACCTGTCATTTGAAGGGAGGAGGAAGAGTTCTTATCCCTCCAGGGGTTTACCTTTCTGGTTCCCTTATGCTTAAAAGTGATGTAGACCTTCATCTAACACGTGGAGCAACTCTCCTAGGAAGTCCAAATATACAAGATTACCATCCTAATCTTATTTCTGAATACGTTGAAAGAATTCCTGCTGGATTCCCTAAAAATATTGTTGCGGCACATCTGTTATCAGCAAAAAATTCTGAAAGGATTTCAATTACTGGACAAGGAACAATAGACGGTAACAGTTCTGTATTCTTTGGGGAACGACGGACAGACACAAGATTAAAAAGGTTTAGTATTATAGATAGCAGACCATGGCATACAATAGCTTTTTATGATTGCAAAGACATACTTGTGGAGGGAGTACATATTCTTAACGCAACAACGTATTCTATATCCCCTTATAACTGCAAGAGAGTAAGGATTGAGGGTCTTACCATTAGGAATCATCCGTCAACTCCCAACGGGGATGGTATAGATATAGATTGCTGTAAGGACGTTATTATATATGGATGTTGTATAGATACCGCAGACGACTGTATTGCCATAAAAAGTGGGAGTATTTCAAACCCTCCAAATTTTTCACGTAATGGTATGCCATGCGAAAATATAATAGCAAGCAACTGTAACCTAAAAAGCATGACGACTGGGGTCCGGCTTGGAGTTGAAGGTGATAATCCAATAATAAACGTAAACCTAAATAACCTTTCAATAGAAAGTTACCGGGGGATAGGCCTTGATTCATGCGTTATAAAAAGAGTTGATATCGTAGAAGGAACCCTTATAGAAAATGTCAATATATCCCAAGTTACTATAAACAATTCAACAACTCCTGTTTATGCGGTATGCGGCAGCAACACTTCTCCCAAAGCTAGCATAGGTAGGGTTTCAATTCACCAGTTACAGGCAACTGGCAACGGTGCATCCATATTTTACGGTAAAGCAACCAAACCAATTGACTATCTTTCCATAAGAGATGTTCACCTTAGGATAAAAGGACATTTTGACCGAACACCTTACCCAGAAGGGGATATTCCCGACAACCTTGACTATGCAAAGGGCGGTGCAAAAGAAAGGGTACCTTATGCACTTTACGGACGTTACCTAAAGAACCTTAGACTGGACGGAATAACGGTTGATATGAAAGATGCTACAGGTCCTTGGGCAGGAAACTGCAGGTTTGATGACACTGAAAAGATTTGATTAAAAGATATACAGAATTAAAAAATCATAAAACCAATATTAGTAAAAAAAGAGACTTTAATTTCCACTAGCTTATTATTTAAGATTTTTGGAGACCCTTGTGTGTAAATTGTTAGTAGTATTTTTCAGAAGCAACTTTCATTCTACGTGCCGCCTCTTCTATTATTTCTAAGTTGTGGTGACGGTGTATTACCATACGTATTTTCGAAGGAGAATAAGAACTAACAAGAACTCCATATCCTGCGAATGTATTCTTCCAATCTTCAAGACTATGTAACGATTTATCAAAATCAACTGCTACCATATTTGTTTCAACAGTTTCCATATCTACCGACAAACCGGGTATTGCTTTAATTTTTTCTGCCAGTTTGCGCGCTAAAATATGGTCTTCTTTCAACCTTTCTATCATACTTGTTAGGGCAACTATACCGGGTGCAGCTATAACCCCAGCTTGACGCATCCCCCCTCCAAACCTTCCCATAAACACACGTGCCTTTTGTATAAAATCAGCGTCTCCGCAAAGAACCGAACCAAGCGGGCAACACAAACTTTTTGAAAGGCAAAACATTATTGAATCAGTATATGCACCAAATTCAGAAACAGGTGTATTAGAAGCAACAGAAGCATTGAATATACGTGCGCCATCAATATGTATTTTCATATTTCGGTTTTTAGCCAGTTGAAAAAATTTTTGGTTCATCTCTAAAGGAATTACTCGTCCACCTCCACGGTTATGAGTGTTTTCTAACCACAAAAGACCAGGTTTCTTCCCAGAATCTTCAATAACAGTATCAACTTCCTCAGGTTCTATTAGTCCTTTACAACTTCTGAAAGTAATAGGTTTGGTACCAGCAACAGCAGAATGAGAGTTTTCATAATAATATACGTGTGCTTCGGTATCAACAACGTAAGAACTACCTGGAGGGATATGTGCCATCATCGCAGTAAGGTTTGCCATAGTTCCGCTTATAAGCAGAAGGGCATCTTCTTTGCCAAACATTTCTGCTACCATATCTTCAAGTTTTTTTACGGTAGGATCTTCTCCAGTCTTAGAATCTCCCATCTCTGCCTTTCTGATAGCATCAAACATTTCATCGGTTGGAAGGGTTTTAACATCACTTCGGAAGTCAAGAAGTTCATATTTCATTTTGATATCCTTTTAGGTTTAAATATCTCCATCTATTTGGACAAAATTAATAGGTTTATTTAACAATGCTGTTATTGAACCACCACTTTTTATTAGTGTCAAATTTTTATTCCGAAACAAATTACTGCATTACTCTTTTTTAACCCCTTACCGCCTTTTTTTGACAAAAACTGACTCTGATGGTAGAATCATTATTTAATAACATCGCTAACCAACTTACAAACTTAATTATGAAAAATATATACAAAATTGCCGACAACCATTGCCATACAGAATTTGCTTATTGCGCTACCGACATTACTATAGACACAGCAGTTGTAAAAGCAAAAGAGAAAGGGTTAGAATATATTTCTTTTACAGAACACGCTGGACACATCTATTTTGATAGAAAACATTGTTGGGAATCTTTAAATAACCCCTCGTTTATGGTTCCATCTAACTTTTCTTCAAGAATATCTGAATACTTTTCGTCTTTAAAAAAACATTCTTCTTTTATAAAAATAGGGTTTGAAGTAGACGCTGACAGGTCGGGCAACTTAAATATAATGCCTGAAGACAGGGCAAAAACTGATTTACTTGTTGGAGGTATACATCTATTATATAAACCAGGAGAATTTACCACCTACACAACCCAAAAAGCAGAACACCATTTTATGGTAGCTAATGAAACCTTATGCAAAAGAGGAGTCACTGTTTTAGCCCATCCTTTTAGAATATTCTGCCACAACGATAGCAAGATGCCCGTTCACCTTTATAAACCTCTTGTTGATATGTTAAAATCTTACAATGTTTCTGCAGAACTTAATTTTCATTGTGGAAACTGGCCTGACCCTGATTTTTTTGAAATATGCCTTGCAGAAGGAGTAAAAATATCTCTCGGAAGCGATTCTCATGCTATCATTAAAGTAGGTGAGTTTGAACTACACAAAAAATTTCTTGAAAAGATAGGGGTAACAGAAAAAGAATATAGCGAAGTATTATTTAAACTCAAGTCAAAAAATAGAGTAGGGTAGGGTAATATTGTAATTCTTACACTTCTATAGACATACCGTCTTTTGCAAAAAACACTGAATCGCCCCAAATTTCTTTTGCTATTGCTAACTCTCCTTCAAAGTTGCCAAGGACGGCTCTACCGTGGTGAACAAAACCCAACTTTTTTGGTTTTATATCAAGCAATACAAGTTGGTTACAAACATCTGCCACTTTATGGTGCCCTGATTCCATTAGAAGAAGGTCGGCTCGTGCATCTCCCTCAAGAAGAGGAAACAACTCTGAAATATGTCTGATATCCCCTGAATAAACAATTATTTTGTTGAAATATTCTACCCTGTATGAAAAAGACCTCCACACGTTTTCTTCTTCAGGTTTGTTTATATGGAGATTGTGAAGAGCTATAACTTTGAAATTATCTTTATTAAAGATTATTCCATCTTGTACTGGTCTACCTTTAAAATTAAAAACAACATTATCTCCCCTGCCTCCCTCCCTCAGAACCACTCGAATTGCCTCCCATACCTCCATATCTACTTTTGGAAGAAAAACTTCTATAGTTTTACCTTCAAGGAGTCTTCTTTTTAATGGATTCTCCCTATGTACCCAATAAAGTTTTCTTATTGTCCATAAAAGGTTTATAAGTCCACCTAAATGGTCTATATGAACATGGCTTATAAAAACTGCTTCAGTTTTGAGTAAATCTAACCCCATTGTGTGGGCAGTGTATGAACAACTTTCGCCAGCATCAAAGAAAAAAACTCTCTTGTCAACCTCAAAAGCAAAAGAAGTATGCCTATAACCTTTAGTAGGGGCAACTCCGCTTGCTGTTCCAAGAAAAGTTATTTTTATTATATCAGAAGTTTTTTTATCCATATTCCTCTATTGTTTGTAGAACCTCTCCATATTTATTCAAATATACTCCAATAAATCTTTTACAACATATTTGCCTACATTATACAAAAAAAATAAGGTCCACTTTAAATTGTTAATTAAATTAGATTATATTGTGACTTTATCACACATTTTACAAATTACCAAATTTTATTTCCCCCATCTTACCTTCTGCCCCCCATTCCGTCTTTGCGAGTGCCTCTTAGCGTGGCAATCTCGCCGAAGCCAACCTACGCTAAAATACAAGCTTCGGCAGGTATACCTTGGCGTAGGAGGGGCCTCTTAGCGTCGCAATTCCTATGAAAACTATGGAATAAAACGCTCCTCGCAACGCCATAAAACGGCGGCAAGGCAAGGATAAAAGCATAAAAACTTGCTTATATGTTCAACATTTGATAAGATAATGTCAAAAGGATTAAAAAATTATGGAAAAACTGTGGAATAAAGATTTTGAAGAAAATTTTTTTACTAAATCTCTCGAATTTGCAACTCCAGAACAACTCTTTTATATTACTAACAACAAACAATACGTAGCATATTGGCCCAAAAATTATAAGCAAAAAAAAAGCACTTTGCAAAGTAGAAATGCGTTGATAGGAGCTTACACTGAAAAATGGACAACTGATTTATTCAATTATATATCTGATGCTGTTGGAGGTTATTCTATTCAAGGAGTTATATCTGAAGAAATTGGTCTAACAAGACAATCATCAGCAGATGTTGCTATCTGCAAAACTAAAGAGATTATTCAAAAACCACAAAATATACTATTACTTATAGAAGTAAAAATGTCTATAGTCTGGAATTGGCAGTTTATTTCCGAAAATAAAAATCTCATTTGTATCGGTGATTACAAAACTCACTCAGGCAATCCTAGCATCTTAAGGTCAGATACCATGTTAAAAGCTATTGGAAAAAGCATAAATATACGAGTATCTGATTTCTCTGCTTCAAAAATACCTATAATTGTTATTGGTAATACTCCAATTACTAAAACCTATCACAAAAAAGTAGATTCATTGAAAAGAAATGGTATTATACAAGGATTTTGGTCTATTAACCCTAAACCTATAGATGAAAATCAAGATAATGTCAAAGCTACTCCACACAAAGGGTTTTACAGATTTGATAACTACGAAGAATTAAAATCACAAACATTATCTCTTTTACAAGAAGAGAAAGAATTTTTTGCCAGTATGCAAACAAAAAATCAGTTAGGTAGATTTATTGAATTAGCCAACTCTGAGACAACTTATGAAAGAAAAGCTATAAAATTTTTAGAATTACTTAAAGAAAGTATATAAATTATGAAAAAACAAAAAAGCACTGTAAAAAAATCAAAGGGGACTAAAACAAGTTCTTTTGGGACTTCTGGTAGAATTAATCATGACTCATCTAAGTTTTATAATAGCAACCTATATAAAGGTCTCAATAGCGAAAAGAAAGTTGAATATATAGAAAAACCTATTCCCGTCGAAAATATAAACAAAATCTTTTGCAAAAGCAGTGAAATTATGTCAGAACTTCCAGATAACAGTATTCATTTAATGGTAACTTCCCCCCCCTATAATGTAGGCAAAGATTATGATAAGGACTTGTCTCTGTCAGAATATAAAAACTTTTTAAAACAAGTATTTAAAGAAACTTATAGAGTTTTAGTTCCAGGAGGAAGAGTATGCATCAATATTGCCAACTTAGGGAGAAAACCCTACATACCTCTTCATAGTTATATAATAGAGGATATGCAAAACATTGGGTTTTTAATGAGGGGAGAAATTGTGTGGGATAAAGGAAATAGTGCAAGTACATCAACTGCATGGGGAACTTATTTAAAAGCTAGTAACCCCGTGTTACGCGACATCCATGAATATATACTCGTATTTTGTAAAGATACTTTTACCCGTTTAAACCCATTGAACAGAGGAAGCACTATTGTAAAAGATGAGTTTTTAGAATTCACAAAAAGCATTTGGAGGTTTTCTGCAGAAAGAGCTTCAAAAATTGGACATCCAGCACCTTTTCCTATTGAATTACCCTATAGATTAATTCAACTATATACATTTGAAAATGAAATTGTACTTGACCCCTTTGTTGGAGCTGGAACTACTTGCATTGCAGCATTAAAGACCAACAGAAGTTATGTCGGCTATGATATTGATGAAAAATATTGCGAATTAGCTAACCAAAGAATTAAAAACTTTGTGCAGAAACAAAATTTATTTTCATCAAAATAAAGAATATAATACATTACATATATTGGAGATAAAAATAGGTTAGGCTAACTCTTTTAATAAAAACCCCTATTCTCTTTATGTTTTTTCCTGTATGAAAAAACAATTTAAAAATGGATAACAATTCAATTTCAAAGGTTTTACTCGTTATTGGGGTTCTCTTTATATTGGGCTCTATTTTTATTTCTAAAGGGATAAAACTCCCTTTAGGTAGATTACCGGGCGACATAATAATCAAGAAAGAAAACTTCGTTTTCTACTACCCGATAACAATCGGTATCCTAATAAGCGTAATCCTTACAATCCTTTTTTCTCTAATTCGCAAACATTAATATCTTGCTCACTTGACAAAACCTATATACAAAGGTAACCTATATATAAGCTATTAAGCGGGAATTTAAAAGGCAACTTGCTCCGCTATAAAAATGTGCTAAAGCGCTAAATTATAGAAAGTTGTCGCCCGCTAAATAAGAGCGGGCTTTTTT
>JALNXB010000039.1 GCA_023230585.1 bacterium | reverse complement strand
TTGCGAGTGATGAAGGCTGTACTTCGGAGTATTTAGCGGAGGTCCGACCTTCGTTTTACTCAAGTGTAGTGAAAAGTCTCCCCCTATATGTCATTCCGGACTTGATCCGGAATCTCGTTTTTTCACGTTGTACCTGCTATCGAAACGGATTAAGTGAGAGATCCTGAAACAAGTTCAGGAAGGTAAAATTGGACGTCCAGGATGGTAAAGCAGGTAGGCAAAAAATCTAAAAACCTTGATTACTATTCCCCCTTTTAAAATCCTGCGATAGCATAGACTATTTTTTTTGTTAGCGGAAATAGCCATATATGCCCACCCGCTAAAAGAAAAAGAATAACAATTATAATTCCGTATCTTTCTAACTGGTCATACTTATACCTTACACTTTGCGGAAGGAAAAAACTTACAACCCTTGAACCATCAAGTGGAGGTATTGGGATAAGGTTAAAGAAAGCAAGTATAAAATTTATCTGCCCAGCCCAAAGAACCACGTCTTTTATAAAACCATATCCAAGAAATCTTGAACTAAATGCGAGTATAGAACCAAAAATTATATTGCTAACAGGTCCTGCCAATCCTACGTTTAGCATACCTCTATCATAATCTCTAAAATTAAAAGGGTTTACTGGCACAGGTTTAGCCATTCCTATAATAATAGGAGAGTTGAGCACAATAAGCATTAATGGTAACAATATAGTGTTCACAGGGTCTATATGGGGCAAAGGGTTAAAAGTAAGCCTTCCCATATTTTTTGCTGTATCATCTCCATTTAGGTAAGCAATATAACCGTGAGAAAACTCGTGAAGTATAATAGAAAAAAAGACAATAAAAAGAATTAAAATAGTTGTCATTCTTAAACTCTCCTTCTTTGTAAATAAAAATCTACCCATTTTAAAACTGCTTTTCTAAAACAGAGTAAATAAAATAAAGTAGATATTATTATAGCAGAAAAAAGCAGAACAGGTAATGTAAGACTATTTTTTAAAAATGTTTTATATGCTAAAAGTATGAAACCCATTATAGCAGATACAATTAAAACCTTCAAAATAAAGTACCCAAATTCTTCAAATTTAATCTTAAAATGCTTTTTATTAAAGAGGTATATCAATAAAAGGAAATTCCCTGTACCTACCAAAGACGTCGAAAGAGCTATACCGTTATGACCTAAAAACTTCATAAAAAGTGCATTAAAACATACGTTTGCAAAAATGGTAAGAACTCCTATCCTAACAGGGGTAACAGTATCACCACAAGAATAGAACGCCCTAATAAGAACTGAAATACCGCCATACCCCGCCAGACCTAATGAATAATATGCAAGTGGACCTGCTGCAAGCATAACTGATTCGCTACTAAAAAGACCTCGGGAGAAGAGAAAAGTTATAATTTCTGTTCGCAGCATAATAAGACCAAAAGTAAAAGGGAGCATAAGAAACATTAATAGTTTTAATGAAAATTTTAGGTTAGAATCAAAACCTTCATAATTCTTTGAAGAGATATCTTCCGAAAGCCAAGGTAGAATCGCTGTAGATATAGAGATAGCAAAAATACCAAGCGGTAACTGGTAAACTCTTGTGCTATACCATAATCCCGAAACAGCTCCTTCATACAGAAGGTTAGCCATAGAATTGTCAATTAAAAGGTTTATAGGTCCAACAGCCATCCCTATTATAACAGGAGCAAGAAGTCTCCCAATCTTTTTTATAGCAGGATGCTTAAAATTAAAATTAAACTTTACTCTATAACCTCTTTTCATTACTGGAATAAGAGTAAACACAAATTGCCCAAACCCTCCTAAAACAACACCAATACAAAGCCCAAAGATTTTCTCTTCAAGAGTTTTACCCATAAAAGGCATAAGAAGAAAAAGGGCTCCCACCCAGAAAATATCAAGAACTACAGGAGATAACGATGGAATAAAAAAAGATTTATATACATTCAAAACACCCATATTTAACGCTGTAAGAGAAATAAAGATAAGATAAGGAAAGGTGAACCTTAATAGAGTCCATACCCAAAACCATTTAGCAGACTCTGAAATAAAACTTGTAGCAAAATAACTCGCAAGTAACGTTAAAATAAAAAGAATAGAAGTAAGTAAAATAGAAATTGTAAAACATATCTGAAAAACTTCTAAACTCTTATTTTTATCTTTATATACAGTTGTATATTCAGTAAAAACTGGGATAAAAGCTGCGTTCAACGCACCCTCAGCCAATAACCCTCTAAAAAAATTCGGTATCATAAACGCAAGAAGGAAGGCGTCATATATTGCTGTTGTCCCAAAGAAACTTGCAGTCACAACCTCTCGCCCAAGACCAAAAAAACGAGAAATTAACGTACCAAGAGAAACAAGAGATATTGCTGTAAATATTTTTTTTGAACTCATTATTTTTTTAAGAGAAAGGAAATAGTTATTCTAAAGGAACAAACTTTTTAAACTTGAAAACCTTTCTACTGCTATACCTAAATTTTTGATATAAAATTTTATATTAAAATGTAACAAAACCATTTAATGAATATTAGTAGACCATCCCCATATTAATCTTTCTTTCCATTCCTTTTCCACTAATGAAGGTCGATCCTCGGCGCCCTTTTCGGAGGTCTGACCTTCGTCTTTATAAACCGTAGGTAGTAAGGCCCCCCTCATCCTTGATCCTTCTCCCTCAAGGGAAGAAGGCAAAGAGAGGGAGTGAGTAAATAACGCCCCATACTTTTTTCCCTCTAACCTGACCCACGCCGGTAGTATCATAACGTAAAAAACGAGGTTCCGGATCAAGTCTGGAATGGCATATAAGGGGAGTCTCATCTTTTATCCTTAGTATTTCTATACTTTTACCTAACAGACTATCTGCTCTGAACAATGTTTACTGAAGACTCACTCCATACATCTTACTTTGTGTTAATTGAAACATCGTTATTTTCTTCGTTTTTTACTTTTTTTATTCTAACAAGTCTAACTTTTTTGTGGTCTGCATCGTTGACTATAAACTCGTGTGAACCATAAACAAACCCCTCCCCTTTTATAGGGAATTTGCCAAAATGCTCCAACACAAAACCGGCTATTGTTTCAAACTCACCTTCTGGCAACTCAAGCCCAATCTCATCGTTTACTTTCTCTATCTCCATTCCACCGTAAACAAGAAAACTTCCATCAGCAAGGTGTACCAACTCTTTTATCTCTTTAGCATATTCATCTGAAATTTCTCCTACTATCTCCTCAACAAGGTCTTCCATAGTAATTAAGCCAGATGTACCTCCATACTCATCAACAACAATAGCCATTTGAGTTTTTTTCCCTTGAAGTTCTTTTAAAAGGTCTCCAACTTTTTTTGTTTCTGGAATAAAGTATGCTTCTCTCATAAAGTTTTCTGCAACTTTCTCTTTCTGTCCTCCAAAATCATCAAAAGCGTGAGCTATAATATCTTTAACATAAACAATTCCCATAATTTTATCAAGATTTTCTTTATAAACAGGTAACCTAGAATGTCCCTCTTTGGCTATTTTCCCAAATATTTCTTTTATCGGCTCGTTATGTTGAATGGCTATAATATTGACCCTGGGTATCATTATCTCTTTTACAAGGGTATCACCCAAACTAAATATACTGTCAATCATATTCTTTTCTTCTTCTTCTATAACACCATCTTCTTCACCTGCAATTATCATTGCTCTAACATCATCTTCAGTTAATACAGGAAAAAGAGATTCCAATTTTAGCCCAAAAATTCTTACAAATCCTCGTGAAAATAAGAGTAGCAAGCGGATAACTGGAGAAAAGAGACAACAGAACAGGCGAATAATAGGAGAAAAATGGTAAGCGATAGTCTCAGAGTATTTTTTCCCAAAACTTTTTGGAGTTATTTCTCCAAAAATAAGGATAAAGAAAGTTAAAATCAAGGTTATGATTATCGGATGCATATTAGGCCATCTTTGATAAGAAACCATTGATAATATAACAGCAGCAAGAATGTTAACTATATTATTACCAACAAGTAGAGTGGCAAGAACTCTTTGAGGGTCGTTAAACCAGAATTGCAACCTCTTTGACTTGTTTTCGTCTTTTTCAAGAAGTTTTTGAAAATGGTGTTTCCCAAAAGAAACAAACGCAGTTTCAGAGGCTGAAAAAAATGCAGAAAAAGATATAAGTATAATTATATAAAAAAGGTAGTTCTGCAAAAGGTAGTTGGGCAAATCAGGTTCGCTCATTTTATTAAATAGTTACTCCATTTTTTTAGGTACAATTCTCTGTTGTCTGAAAAATATTTTTTATAAGTTCGAAAACAGTTTATGAATTGTCCTAATACTTCTTCTCTGCTTTCAACACTCCTTCCTAAAATCATACTCATAGAAACACCTTGTTTCACATCTGATATTTCATTAGAAACATTGATTCCAATACCGATATTGTAAAAATCACCTTTCTTTTCAATAAGTATACCAGAAATTTTTTGTCCTTTATATATTATATCATTAGGAAGTTTGATACCGCAAATAATTTTAAAAGATTTTAAGGTTTCCACAAGAGAAAAAGTTGTAAGTTCTGATATAAAAGTAGTTAGATTGTCTTCTGCTTTTATTAACCACGAAAAATATAACCCACCAATATTAGAAGTCCATATTTTACCATACCTACCTCTGCCTTGCGTCTGTTCGTCAGCAACAATTATTCCAGTTATAACAGTATTGGGAAATTTTAGAAGTTTATCTACAATATCCATTGTAGAAGTTGTCTGTCCAAACCAGTAGACTGGTTCTCCGTTGATAACTTTTGAAAACCTAAACCCTTCCAAGTTTTTGATACTTTCAGGTATATCTTGCAACAACATAATTTATTCCTTCAAGGGTTAAATTCTTATTTAAATGGTTTTTATATTGTATAGAACTGCAAAACCGTGTTGCATCTCCACCTGTCAGCAGAAGGGTTGCTTCTGGAAACTTTTTAAACACCTTTTCAAGTATATTATTTATTGCTCCTAAAAAACCATACTTTACTCCAGCAGAAATAGCCTCTCCAGTATTTTTACCAGGTATTCTTGGCACAGAGTTTTCACAGGGCTTTATCATAGCAGTGTTATAAAGACTCTTAACCCACAAGTTATAACCAGGCATAATAACACCACCCAAAAACTCTCTTTTTTTTGAAATTATATCCACTGTTATAGCCGTCCCCATATCCACAACTACTGTATTTCCGCCAAACAACTCCAAAGCAGCAACACAATTAACAACCCTATCAACCCCAATTGTATCAGGGTTTTTTATTCTTAAAGGGATACCACAATCCTCCACAGATATCTCCATAATCTTAGCGTCTGGAAAAAAATATGCAATTTTTTTCTTGATATCACTATTAACCTTTGGGACAACAGAAGATATACCAACAGTTGAAACCTTCTCTTTCTGCCATTGAGAATCAAAAGTAAGGTCCTCAAAACTACCAGTAGATATAAAATTAGAATGTTTTAACCTATTATTCCTAAAGTATCCTATCTTTATCCTGCCGTTACCAATATCTATAGCGACAGTGCTCATATTTGTTACCTCCATTTAATTCTTAATATACCACTCTTAAACTTCTTTTTCAAAAAAAACGTTGTTAAACCAGTTGTTTGTAGAAGAAACTAAATAAAATTTTGACAAACACCGTACCTTATTTTAAACTATTATTTATGAAAATCCTATACATTATTTTAACTTTGTTTCTTTTTTCTCTTATTGGGACAGCAGTAGGAGAATTGTTACTTCAAATTTTACCCGTAACAGGAAAGATACACGAAATAGTTTCTGCAAACTTGACGCCTGTTTGGAGCGTTGAGAAACTTGATATACTTATACTATATATAACCTTTAAGGTGGGTTTTAATTTTAATATTATGACTTTTGTTGGTCTTATATCTGGATGTTTTTTTAGTCTTCGCAAGGTATAAACTAAGGTTATCTCAAAGTATAAAAAGAACTCTTCTTATCCTCCTCTCCTTTTGGATTTATCCAGAGTACTCAACAACCCTTCCTAAAGCAAGCAGAAACAGGTAGTTAGAAAACATAGGAGAATATATGAAAAAAAATTTATTGTTTCTATCTATTTTAAGTTTGGTATTCTTTTTTGTTCATACAGTTTACACCTCTGAAGTAATTCTTATAAAAAACCCTGATTTCTCTATAGTGAAAAATGGGCTACCAGAAGGATGGGTATTGAGAGGGAATTCTAAATTTTATTATGACGAAAAAGAGAAAGCAGCTGTTATAACAACAATAAAAACCTACGACTCCTTCACTCAAAGTGTTAGTCTTGCTCCTGGACATTATCTTTTTAAAGCATTGATTAAAGCAAATACCAGTGCAACAAGTTTAGTTGGAATTGCTTCTTTATCTATAAGTATTTCAGAGGAGTATCAATGGGTAGAACTTCCTTTTTATGTAGACGGTTTTGGTGAGAAAAATCTATCAGTGTTATTAGGTATACGCAGAATTTATAACGACCCCTCCACCCATAAAGGGGAAACAAGAATCAAGGAGGTGCAACTTATACGTCTCGGTGATACTTCTTTACCTCGAAATTGGGCAACAAAAATCCCTGTTCATCCCCTACACAAACTTGAAACGATTAACGATAACCCAAACTGGGATAGACCAGGTAAGGTTATTTTTAAAGATACCTTTATTGGGACAGAACTTTGGCTTATAACTCAAGATGGACAGGTTAACCTTTCTTATGTTGGGTTTCAAGATTTCAGTCATAACGGGAAATATGTGCAGGTTGGCAACAGAAGACCAGGATATATTATGAGAACCGACGGCTCACATAGATACGGTTCACCTTCAAAAGCGTGGCCCAATAGATTTTTGTGGCTTTTTCCGTGGGAAGAAAAGAACCTGCCCAACACATCTGACCCTTCAGACTGGATAGCCACTATAAGGACAAGAAAGAACAACCCACCTATAAGAGTTGAAATGCTTAATCTGGTAACTGGTGAAACAAAAAAAATAGTATTACCTACAATTCCTGAATGGGATATAGCCTTTATACCATCAACCTCTTGCGGAAGGGGACAAGATACAAAAAGAATAACTCATAACACGCTTGTATGGATTTCAAAAGATCAAAAGAAAATTGGGCTTTCAGATACAGAAGGCAACAATTTTAAAAGTTTTAAAATTAAGAGTATATCAAAAAAACCTGAAAACGATATTGTTAATCCAGGTATGAGTGCAGCGTGGGGAAAAGGAGGAGACAACTGGCATAATTCAGTGGATAAGGATGGCAACAGATATTTTGCGTTTGAACTTAACAAAGAAAAAGATTTCAACGACCCTGAAAATCCTTATCAAGTATGGATGCTCCCATTAAACATAAAAGATACAAGAGGTCTATTGAGAGTTCGAACCAACCCAAAGGTAGAGATTACTCCCGGTTCATACAGTAGAGGGCGCCTAATATGGTGGGACCTTGCGGCGGGGCAACCTCCTTTTAGTGACTCAGCTACACTTGTTCTTGAAGATGGAACTCGTATATATATGTGTTCTCTCGGAGAACATAGCGGATTTGGTTCAACAATAAGCACTCAATGCCCGCACACCAATCAAGTAAAATTTATTGGCAATTATACAAGAATGGATCATATATCCTGGCCTAATGAGTTTCAACGTAACAAAGATTATGCAATAGTATGGGCAGGAGGTTATCCTGGTTTAACTGTTGCAATGATAGATTTATGGCACGATACCTTCTGGACTATCTTTATAAAAAATAGTGACTATTATGAACGAAACAAGAAAATAGCTGAAATAATAAAAGAGAAACAGGCTGGCATAGGCGAGGCAAGAACTGCGGCATCTTTAATCGTGCCGGCACCAACTCCAAGTCCTGACTTTACAAAAGTGTTATATTCTTCCTCTATGCTTGCATTAAAAAACTCAAATGGAACATTAGGAGACGCTTATATAGCAATTGCACGTTATCCTCTACCACCTGTAAATGTGCAGTTTAAGAGCAAACGGTTAGTTTGGGATAAACCTCAGTATAACGCAGAAATTATGGGTTATAATATCTATTATTCGAAGGAGAGCGGTAAAGGTAATTGGACAAAACTTAACCCAAAACCTGTAAGAGAGATGTTTTATGAACTGCCAAGCAAGACAAAAGGGTTTTATGTTGTAACTTCTGTGGAACACTCAGGGCTTGAAAGCAGAATCTTTTCAAATGAGGTATCTCTTGGAAATAATAGATTGTTTAGGTTATTTTATCAACCAGAAGAAAGCCAATTGGTAAACCCTATGGTGCCATTTTTTGAGCCAAAAAACGCTTCCAACTGTTACGCTGTTGCAGTAACTGACCCTGAACTTATTTATAAGAAACAACTTGAAGAAGGGTTGGAAGGGAAAGTAAAACTGAAAACTAATATCCCTATTAAAGGTAGATGGAAGGTTATGGCAAGAGTAAGAGGTATGTCTGGAATTGAGCGAGAAAGTTATACTACTGGTTGGCAACCTCAAGGAGAAGTTGGAGAGAGAAGTTTTACAGTAAAAATCGGTAATAAAACTATAGGCAACCTACCTGTGGAAGGGTCTGAATGGAGATGGGTTGAGATAGTAGGACGCCCCATTGATTTATCCACGGGCAAAACTGAAATTGTCTTTTCAACCTCTGATACAGGTATAGCGCTTGACAATATCCTTATTACAAACGACCTATCTTTTATACCAACCAATCTTGATAACACTCCCACTGTAAAACCTTCAACACCTCAAAAAGTTAAAATATCTGAAAGAAAAGGGGAAGGCGAACCGCTTGAGTGGAGAGGGTATACAATAGCACCTCCTTATGTAAGAATTGAATGGGAACTTTCTACTGCTCCGCAAGGTATAAGGTATTACAATATATACCGAGGTGAAGATAAAGATTTTAAAGTAGGACCTGAAACTATTATAGGAAGCGAAACTGATATATTTTTTACCGACCTAAAACTCAAAAAAGGGACAGAATACTATTACAAAGTAGTAGCAGTAGATAATTGGGATAACCGTTCTGAGGTTTCGGAAGCCTTAATGATAAAAATAGAATAGATATATTAAGTAGAAGATAATAGTAATAAAAAATGAACTTAAAGGAGCGTTTACAGTATATATTTTTACAAATAACCTTTTGACAGGTATAATAAAGAAAAGCAGATGTTTAAAGGATAGTGGTGGGATTATTAAAGGCGACTTAAAACATAGCCAAGTTTGGCAGAACGAACAAGTTAAAAAAGGAGGAAATAATGAAAAGATTGAGGAATATGAAAGGTTTTGTCTTTTTTGTTGTTTTGGGCTTAGTTTTGTCTGTTTTCGGAAAATTTGCAGGCGCTGAAGAACTTGACATTAACGGAGATTTTGAAGAAATAGCCACATATGTTTCAAAAGCTATTATTGAACGAGCTGAGTCGCTTAACTTTAAACTTGAATCTCCTTTGATATTACCCGCTAAATGGACATTAAACCTTACTGCTACAGCAAAAGATGGAGAATTTAGATTTATACAAGATAAATCTCAATCTAAAAGTGGAAATAATTGCATATACCTTAAGGGACATATAATGACCCCCACAATTTTTGAGGTTTCAGCAGGAGATGAGGTAGAAGTAACCTTTTTTGCAAAAAACCCTGAAAAATCTGAAATATTTTTTTACTTGTACGGTTATGGTAAAACAGAAGGTAAATATGCAAGTATAGGTAGCCTTTTCTTTAAAACAACTACAGAATCTGAGTGGAGTGAAAAGACAGGAAAACTCAGCATACCAGAAAAAGTTAACAATAAAGAATTGAACGGCATAAGAATAGCGTTTACCAATAAAGACGGCGCTTTTATTGACAATCTTAAAGTTAACCTTAAAAAAGCAACTAAAGAGTAATTTTTTAAGTTCTTTTTTTTTTAGAATATATATGAGAAAAGAAGATAGAAGTTTTTTTATGGAAGTAGCAGTTAAAGAAGCGTTTAAAGGTATACAAAATCAAAACGGTGGTCCTTTTGGAGCTGTTATAACACACAATGGTAAGGTTATTGCTAAAACTCATAATAGAGTTATATCCTCAAAAGACCCAACTGCTCATGCGGAAATACTTGCCATAAGAGAAGCTTCAAAATTTCTTGACAAGTTTGATCTGAGTGACTGTGAAATCTTTTCTACCTGTGAACCTTGTCCGATGTGTCTTTCTGCAATACTCTGGGCTCGAATAAAAAAATTATACTATGGATGCACAAGAAACGATGCAGAAGATATAGGGTTTGATGATAGAGTTATTTACGAGATCATAGATATTAAAAAAGAAAAAAAACTTCTTAAAAAAATAATGATTGATAGAGATAAATGTTTACTGCCCTTTATCGAGTGGTCAAAAAAACAGAATAAAATTACCTATTAAACCATTAATTATGCATAAGTTTTTCTTAACAGCGGGAATGTTAATACTAAGTAATATATTTATGACTTTTGCTTGGTATGGACATTTAAAGGATTTTAAAAGTAAGCCGTGGTTTATTGCAGCTTTTGTTAGTTGGGGCATAGCTCTTTTTGAATATCTTATACAAGTGCCAGCTAACCGTATAGGGTATAAGGTTATGAGTTTAGGACAACTAAAAATACTGCAAGAAGTTATCACCTTATCTGTCTTTATACCTTTCTCAATATTTTATATGAAAGAGGGTTTAAAACAGGAATATTTGTGGGCTTCAATTTTTATTCTTTTAGCTGTATTATGTGTTTTCAAAAGTGTATTGATTAAATAACAAAAGGAGGAACAATTATGAAAAGAAAAATGTTGTCAATAGTTGCAAGCATTTTAGCAGTACTTATGTTGTCTGTTGTTCTTTATAGTGCAGAGCCTTTAGAATTAAACGGGGATTTCGAAAACGTAGAAACAGTCCCTGAAAACAATATTCTTCATAAAAGATTAGCTGCCATAGATTTTAAGACAGAATCGCCTTTAATTCTACCTAGCAAATGGACTCTAAACCCTACTTCTTCCGCAAAAAACGGTGAATTTCGACTCATATCAGACAGTTCACAAGCTCAAAGCGGTAAAAACTGTGTGTACCTAAAAGGCCACCTTATGGCAAAATCGGCGATTGATGTTAGTGAAGGTGATGAAATGGAAATAAGTTTTTATGCAAAAGCCCCTGAAAAATCTACTACCATATTCTATTTTTACTGCTATGGAAAAGATGAAGAAGGGAAAATCCGAAACATAGGTGCTCTCAATTTTCGCTCACAGCCCGAAACTGAATGGAAACAATATTCTGCTACGATAAAAATACCTTTAAAGGTAAGAGATAAAAAACTTGAAAGGGTTATACCAGCATTTACAAATTTAAATGGAGTATATATAGACAATTTCAAACTAATTCATAAAAAAGCTGAAAAGAAAGATTCCACTGAGTAAAGTATCTTCAAATTACAAAACGTATAAATATAATAATTATTAGGAGACAAAATGAAGAAATGGAAAGTTGGGATAGTTGGTTTATCGAGAGGTAAAGGTTTTGTTAACGTATTTGATGCACATCCTGAGGTATCCCTGACTGCTATTTGCGATATTGATGAAGAAAAACTTCAAGTTGTAGGGGATGCGTTCAAAATACCTGATAAAGCACGGTTCACCAATTTTGATGATTTTGTCAATGCAGATATAGATGTTGTAATGATTTCTACACCTATCCCTCTCCATACAGAACAGACAGTTAAATCTCTTGAGGCAGGAAAACATATTCTCTGTGAGCAGACTGTTGCTTATACAGTAGAAGAATGTCAGCAAGTTGTTGACGCTGTCAAACGGAGTGGCAAAATATATATGATGGGAGAAAACTATTGTTACTTTCATTATGTAAGGGAATGGAAAAAAATTGTTGATTCAGAAAAACTTGGAGAGATTGTTTACGCAGAAGGCGAATATATACATCAAATAGTCGACCTTCTTGTAGATAAAAATAGCGGTAACTTTTTTTGGAGACATCAACGTCCTCCAATTTGGTACTGTGCCCACACTCTCGGACCAATACTTATGCTTATGAACGACAGGGTTGTAAAAGGTTGCGGTTTAACAAGTGGCTTCAAGGCTTTCCCACAATATAAAGACCATCCAGGTTTCCTTGATTTTGAAGTTGGACTTTTCAAAACAGAAAAAGGAGCAGTAGTTAAAATTTTACGTAGCCAAGTACCCGCCTCACCACATTTTGTATGGTACTCCCTATATGGCACAGAGGGACACCTTGAAAACAAACGCCCACAAGGAGAAGGTTTTCTTTACGTCAACGGCGAAACACCGCCCAACGGGAAAATTATTACCAGCGAAGTTGTTGACCCAAACGCACCTGAAGAAGCAAAAAAAGGAGGCCACGGCACGTCTGAATATTTTATGATAAGAGATTTCATTAACGCCTTAAACAACAACACTACCCCACCTATTGATGTGATAAAAGCAACTGAATGGACTATACCCGGATTAATAGCGCACCAGTCTGCAATGAAAGGTGGAGAATGGCTTGATGTTCCATTGCTCGGATAGTTGTAACTAAAAACAAACTGGTTAATAAATCTTTTTGAAGTTTTTTTACCCTACTACTTAAATTATAAGAAGAGGTATTCTTATACTTAATCATATTATAAAATTTCATAACAACAATATATCTTTAACCATAGGAGATTAAAAAATGAAAGGCAAAATAAAGATTGGTTGGTCACAAGCTAACATTACCCCAGACGAAAAAGTTTTTATTGCTGGACAGTTCCACGCAAGAGTATCGGAAGGAATTATGGACCCTATTACCGCAACTGTTCTTGCTATCGAGTCAGACAACAAGAACTCAAACAATTACGCTATAATGATAAGTTGTGACTTGGTAACAGTTAGCGAAGAGTTAAGAGATGCGGTTAGAACATTAGTAAAATCACGTATCCCTACACTTGACCCTAACTATATATTTATGAGCGCTACCCACACCCATACAGCACCAACTTCCAGTGCAATATCTTACGGTCTGGAAGAGTTTTCTGATATATTCGATGTTATGCATCCAACCAAATATGTTGAATTTGCTTCAGAAAGAATAGCAAATGCAGTTGTGGAAGCGTGGGAAAAACGAGAAATATCTGGAATTGCTTACGGTATGGACCACGCAGTTGTTGGACGAAATCGCAGGTTATCTTACAAAGATGGTACTAGTAAAATGTATGGGAAATCCAATACAGAAGAGTTTAGCCATGTTGAGGGTTATGAAGACCATTCTTTGTTTGCTATGATGACCTACAATGCCAATAAAACCCTTACAGGTATCATAGTCAATGTTAACTGCCCTTCGCAGGTTTCCGAAACGTTATTTATGATTTCTGCAGACTTTTGGCACGAAACTCGCCAAGAACTAAGAAAACGGTTCGGCGAAAATGTATATATACTTTCGCAATGTGCTCCTGGCGGCGACCAATCACCTCACCTTTTAATTGGAAAAAGAGCTGAAGAACGAATGTGGAGACTTAAAGGTAGAGCCTTAGAACAGAACCCGCCACGTGCAGAAATAGCTGAAAAAATAGCAAACGCAGTGGATAATATAATCCCTTACGCAGAAAAAGAGATTGACTGGGAACCTGAGTTTTTTCACAAACAAGAAACCATCAATTTACCTCGAAGGCTTATATCAGAAGAGGATGTAAAGGCTGCTCTTGAAGAATCAGACAAAAAGAAAGAAGAATATCAACGACTTTTAGCAGAGATTAAAAATAACCCTGAAATACAAAAACAACCAAGATGGTACACCAAAATAAGTTCAGCATATAGATTGACCCAACGAGGTGAAAGGGTCAAAACAAGGTTTGAAGAACAGAAAGATTCTACAGATATGCCCATACAAGTTCACGCTATACGTATTGGTGAAACAGCTTTTGCTACCAACCCTTTTGAACTCTACCTTGACTACGGTATTCGTATTCAGGAGTTAAGTAAAGCAGTTCAAACATTCTTAATACAGAAAGCTGGGTGTAAAGGTGTATATCTACCAAGTAAAAGGTCAATTGCAGGTGGTGGGTATGGTTCAGTACCTGCAAGCACAGATATTGGACCAGAAGGCGGAGATAAATTGGTAGAATGGACAGTTTCAACAATAAACGATATGTTCAAATAGTTTTTTACACTTATTTTGTTTGAAAACTGTTTCTAATTTTTGCTTCTTTTAAAAATAATTTAATCGGTCTTGAAAAAAGTATCTTAAAGTATTATAATATATATTACTTCAAAAATTGCCGGGGTGGCGGAATGGCAGACGCAACGGACTTAAAATCCGTCGGAAAGTGATTTCTGTGAGGGTTCGACTCCCTCCCTCGGCATTTTTATTTCCAGACATTCAGTGACTGAAAGGTAACTCCAGACGTTTTAAAAAGTCTATCTATCCGTGCTTTTTGGGAATATGGTACGATTATACATCCACCAGACAGTTTTTCTCCTCCAACCGTTTTGAGTAGTCCTTTGTATTGATATTTTCCTCTTTTTTGTTCATATAGTTGTCTGTTGAACTTTGTTTTGTCTTTCTGGGTAAGATTATCCAATTGAAAAGTATAAATAATATAGGGCTTTTGTTTCAAAAGCAGTACTGCTGACAATTTAATCGGTTCCTTCATATAAAGCAGTATTCCCTCATAGAATATGTTCTGTAATAAGCCGGTATCTGTTATTTTCAACTCTTTTTCTGTTCTTATTGTCGGTTGTATACTCCTCCCTGCTGAGGTCTCAAGCAAAATGATTCGTTCTTCTATTTCTTCCTTTGCTTTTTCATCAGCAATAATAAATATATCTATATCAGATCTTGAAGTAGCTTCTCCTCTTGCAAAACTGCCATATAAAATCACTGCTTTTACCTTCTCAATCTTCGAAAGCTCATTGACTATTTTTTTTCTTATTATGCTTTTCATTTTTCTTTAAGTTTTGTGGCAAGCTTCTTTTCAAAAAACTCAATTATTGTTTCCAGATTAGTCATAACGGTTTTAGCTCTTTTCCCGTTTATGCCGTCATATCCTAAATCTCCATACGCAAACCATATTTTTCTCATAGCCTTATTAACCTCTTCAGGAAAGTTCCTCTGCGAATACTCATGTCTTGACATATGGTCGCCGAAATGTTCATTGCTTTTAGCGCAACTGCTTCAACAAGCTGTTCAACAACCTTTGTTGCAAGGTCGCCAACCACTGTGTACATTTCTTTTTCATAGGCATCAATCGTTGCATCAAGTTTTTCTTTTGCTAAGGCAATATGCTTATCAAGATTTCCCATTTTTCTATTCTCCTGTTTTTCATTATTATAACGAATTTCGATCTATTTTGCAATATTTTAATTATAATAACTAAACATTTTCCCAAGAATAAAGTGTAAACTATGTGTCAATAAGGACATTGAGGGAGAAATCTAAGAGAGTAATCTTTATCCCAGCCCACTTTGTTATCCTGAACTTGTTTCAGGATCTCTAACTTAATCCACTTAACAGTAGTAGTAAAAAACGAGATTCCGGATCAAGTCCGGAATGACATATAGGGGGAGACTTTTCACTACACTTGAGTAAAACGAAGGTCGGACCTCCGCTAAATACTCCTAAGTACAACCTTCATCACTCGCAATGACAATCTTTCCTTATTTGCCTCTCCCTTTAAGGGAGAGGATGCAAGGTGAGGGGGGCTTTTGTGTCTTTGCCTTTGTCTTTTCCCCCCATTTCCTTTTCCGCCTAAGAGCGAGTTTATCCCGAAGTTTGAGGGCTTCACTATCTTAGAAGGTTTTGAAAATCATTGTCATCTTTTATGCTACTAAAATCTTTATCTTTCTTTGCGTACTCCTTAAAACTGCTATCCAACTCTATAGCTTTTTTTAGGTTAAGCAAAGCATCTTTTTTGTTGTTAGTTAGTACCCGAAGACAAGCTTTATTGTAGTAGGCAGGAGCGTGCTTGGGGTTTATTTTTATAATCTGTTGAATACATTCTTCGGCTTCTTCATATCTGCCAAGTTCTATTAAAACACCGTTCTTATTATTTAAAATAAAAACGTCTTGAGGGTCTATCTCGAGGGCTTTATTATAACATTCAAGTGCCTCGTCTTTTCTATCTAAACTACTAAGTATACTCCCTTTGACGTTCCACACTTCACTGGAATCTCCGTTCATAGTTAATGCCTTATCAAACCAATCTAATGCCTCTCTTGTTTTGTTAAGGGATTTATAAGCCCACCCCATCCCATTGGTTGCTTCAAAGCAGTTAGGGTCTATCCGTAGTGCCTCTTCAAAATATTTTAATGCTTCAAGACTCTTTCCAAGTTCTATAAGCACCCCACCTTTGCTCCACCAACCATCTTCACAATCTGGCTTTACCTCTATCAACCTGTCAAAATAGAAAACTGCTTCTTTGTAAAAACCAAAATCAGAAAGTAGTGCTCCTTTACCGTATAACCCGTAAAAATTATTAGGCTCAATTTTTAAGATTGCGTCATAACAAACCTCTTGCTCTTTAAGCATATCTAACAAACTATAAATTTGTGCCATATTAAAATATGAAAAAATATCGTCAGGGTTTTTCTTTATCTCTTGTTTACATTCTTTTATCTTATTTTTGAGAATTTCTTTAGAATATGCCTCTTTACCTTCTGTTAAATCCTGTAACAAGATTTTTTCCATACGTAAAACTACAAACTTAATATCAGCACGTATTTTTTGTCTTATTGGTTGTATTTCAGGTGTTTTAGGCACAGTCTGTATGCTTTCTACTATATAATCAATGTAATCGAGAGCAAAAAACATATCCATAAGCAGTTCTTCGTCTGCATCAACAGCAATACAACTACTATTAATAAGAACTCCACGCAAAAACACTCTTTTTAAAGATTCTATAGCAAGATAGAACTGTTCAATCGCTTTAAGATAATTCTTTTGCAAAACGTAGGTATGACCTATCTTTAAATGAGTATCAAACCTTATGTGAGAACAATTTTGTTCATCAAGCATATCTAAAATCTCTTCGTACCATTCTTCTGCTTCATCTTCTCTGCCTAAATGTAAAAGAGACATCAGAATACCGAGAGCATTGTTGAACAAAAAAATATCTTCGTCATTATCTTCAACACCTTGTACGAAACATTGCAACGCTTCTTCATATTCATCTTGTTTTAAGTGGAAAGCACCTTTATGAAAATAATCACGAGAAGTTTCAGGAATCATAAGTTCAGATTCTAACTCATATTCATCTAAAATAGTCTCTTGCTTTAATTGATTAACACTATTTATGAGTAGACTATCTAAAACAACTCTATTTTCGTTATAGATTTCTTTAAGAGTCTCTTCAATTTTTTTAATATGCTCATCAAAAGGAGTGTAATAAATAGGGTTTTCTTGTAAACTTTCTAATGCATTACATATATCGGTTATCAAAGTAAGCGATATTTCTACAACAGCATTTAAAATATACCCATTTTCTGAACAGAGAACTTGAAGAGCACTTTCTATATTTTCTTGTTCAAAGCTTGAAACAAGAAAATCTTTTATTGAGTTAAGAAACTCTAAGGCTTCTTCTGTTTTTTTATCAAGCATTTACCTGCCCTCACTTTGGAAATATATGATTTAATTTTTCCTCTTATTATATCATATATTGATTATTTTTTATCTTATAAGTCTTTTATAATACAAAATGAGCCTGAAAGAGGGCTCGGTTTCAAATACAGATTGAGCCTAAAGAAAAAATGGGTCATAATATAAGGTTATGACACTAAACATGAAAGACACGGCTATAAGC
>JALNXB010000038.1 GCA_023230585.1 bacterium | reverse complement strand
TAGGGGAACAAAAGGCTTGAACCTTTTGTTAACAGCCCGATTCTTGCTTGAGTTGTAGTAGCACCTCGTAATTCGTTCCTAAACACATACTTTTTTAACGAAAGAAAAGAAAAAGCAAGGATAAAAGCATAAAGAAAAAAGCCCCCCTCACCTTGCATCCTCTCCCTCAAGGGGAGAGGCAAATAAGGAAAGATTGTCATTGTGAGCGAATATGAAGCAATTTCTCTCAGAAAAACTGTCGGGATAAACTCCTCACCCTTAATCCCTCTCCAAGGGTAGAGGGTAAAAACGGGATGGGGTGTGTGCTTGCCTCGTCAACTTTCTCGAAGTAATATAATTAAATTTCTTTAATCAATTTTTATAACAATCGCTTCTGAAGGCGCTGATATATTGCCCCAATTATCAACTGAAACAACTTTGTAGTAATAATCCTTGCCTTTTTCAAGTTGTGGGTCTATAAAAAAGTTGTCCTCTACACTAACAAGAAGCGATGATTGACTAACCTCAAAATCTTTACTTTCTCCTCTATATATATTGTAATGTCTTACTCCTTGCGGGGCTGTCGATTTATCCCAGGTTAGTTTTATATAAGGTGGCTTTATATTGTATCCGTTCCATTTTAAGACAGGTGTTTTTATACCTTTAACAACTTCAGTAATCTTGAAGTTTAACGGTGAAGATGGAGTTTGAGTTGGTATATTACCAAACGATGGTGGTGCAAACTTCAAATCGTTTGTAACCATAATAGTATCTACTGCTATACCAGTGTCTCCAGTTTCAAGTTCTAAAGAAGTGTTTCCTGCTGGTTGCCCATTGAGCATACCATCCATAGCAACCCAATGCCATTTTGTACCTTCAACATTTATTTTTCCTACCTTTTTTCCGTTTGATATAACTGAAAAGCTACCTTTGCCAACCTCTTTATTTGAAGGTACACCAGTGGTATATTTAGCTCTTTCAGAAGCAGACATTCCACGTACCCGTGCCATAATTTTTATGTTGCTTTTAATAGGTATTGAAATATTCCACTTTACTGCTCCTGTCAGTCCAGATTGAAGTTTTTCTGTATATACAAGTTCTGGGTCAGTAATTGATACTGCGTAACCGTTGATAGCTGTTTGTGGCTCAAAGAAGGGTACCATAGGATTTTTTATTTCTCCTGTTTCGGCTTCATAAAAATGGCGGAATAACCTAACTCTTCCAACAGCAAGTTCTGGAGAAAATGTTCTACTTTCTAACCCTGAATATTCAACAGAGGTAAGAACATAAAATCCTTCTTTATCGGGTGGTAATATATATTCGGTTCCTTTTATTAACTGGTTGTTCACTTTAGAAAAATTTTGTCCACTCTCTTGTGAACGGTAAAGATTATACCCTTCAATCTCTTTACTGTATCGGGGTTTGTCCCATCTAAGTCTGTTTTGTGAAATTTTTAAGTTTACTGGTGGTTGCGGGTAACGTGCAACTGCGATGTATGTATCTGCCCATAATCTGTCAGGATGTTCTCCTGTAAGCATAGAAGAGAAAAAAGATATTTTTGTGAAATCGGGGCTAAAAACAGGGGATGTTCTGAACATTGGTTTGTGGTAAGCGGTTTTGTCTCTTCTGGTTCTGTAACGTATAGCATAATCGTGAAAATTTGTTATTGTTACTGTCCAAAGGGTTTTATGTTCTAAATCCATCATTACAACTGGGCAGGTTGGTTCTACAAAACTTTCAACTGTAGCAAAATCTTTATCTCTTCTGTATTCATGAGGCCAGGTAATTCTATCTAAATGAGCGTAATTTCCTATAAAATCGACTTGTCCGGTATATGGGTCGTTGACACTGGCAGTATCTCGAAAACTGCTATGCATACCCAGTGAACTCATATGTAATAATTTACCGTTTTCAAGAAGAAAGATAGCATTATCTCCAGACCTGGGTAATCCAGCAGCAAGTTCCCACCAGTTAAACGAAGGTTGTGGAACGCCTCCTGTATGAGTTGTAGCATGCTCTGTGATTGTTACCTTTGGGTTGGGCACAACCCTTAAAAGACCTGTTTTATCTCCTTTTGTAAGAGAAATCGCCCAGACTTGGTAAGGATTATCAACTTCGTCAAAATATTTACCTCTATTTATTTCAAAAAGGTAATACCTGTTACCTTCTTTATCAACGGCGTCTCTCCAGTTGTTGCCACCTTTTCCCCAGACGCTTGATACTGGGGCAGAATCGCTACCTTTTATATCAGCAGGGAAGATAATATCGTTCTCAGGTTTAGCAGAAATACTTTTAACTTTGTAAGATTTAAAATTGTTGCCATTTGTATCTGAAAGCCCTATATATTTGCGGTCATCAGATTGCCATACAAGAGTTTCATAATCTATTGCAGAAATCCTAGGACCTCTGCCTCCATACATACCTATTGCTGGTATGTGTACTATCCTCCAACCTGTACGGGATGGTGTTTTTATAGAATGGTTTTCATCAGTGAAAGGGTTGTAAAGAAAAATTTCTTCAAATGTTCTATTTGTACATATCCAGTCTGTAGGGTCGGCTCCTTTAGGTAGATATTTCTTCTCCCAAGGAAATAACCAAGCCATTCCTCTTAGATTGTTGTTAATATATCGGGTAGAACCGTCTGTTCTTAAAATCCCTTTAGGCGGTCTTCGTAAACCAGTATAAAGATATTTACCTTCACAACTAAAATCGGGGTTCCCAGCATAAGAATGGTCTGTTTTACCTTCTTGAGTCATTAACCAGAGTTCTGTGCCAATCAATGTGTCATTAAAAATAACTTTTCCAGGTCGTTCCCAGTTAGGGGTTTTATTTATTAAATCAAGGTTGTGCAACTTGTGTGCAGGAAGGTTTGCTACCCATTTATCTTCTAATACTGTGTCTCCCAACCTTATAAGTTCAACATTTTTTATATTAACTACTGCTTTGTGTACGGTAGGAGGGTATCCAATATGTGTAATTCCTAAAGAAACGTTTTTTTTTTAGATGTGTCTTTGCCGACCGTAACGTTAAAAGGTAGTTCTACCCATTTGTACTTATCTGAAACACCTATGTGCATTCTATAAGTTGAAGCGTACAACCCAGTAGCAAAACTGTTGGTCTTAACGTGTGCTCGTAATAAATAGTGTCCCGGTTCAAGAATAACTGTCTGAGAAACGTTTTGGTGAGGAAAAAGCCCGTCAATAAGAAGAGCATTTTCTACTGTATCTGTTCTATACACAGAACGTGAGTCTGTTTTGCCTGACAATTGCCATCCCGGTACATTTCCGTTGGTAAGTTTCATACCTGAATTTATCAGAAGGCTTTTGTTGGTTTTTTCTGGTACCCCCATAGATGTGCATTTAGTATAAGTTATACCGTTACTGTGAATGGTTTTAAGACTGCTAGTAGGAGTTTTTCTTGTGTAAGTATAGGAAGTGGCAGAATATTCAAAAACAGATTTTGAATCTTGTTGAAGGATAGATAATTCTGCTACAAGGTAGACAGATTTATCTTTAACAATTATAGTAACATTATTACGTAAAGATTTACCTGCTGAATCATATATATCTAACCTTGTACTACTATGGTTAGGGTCGCCATCGATTAGGGTGAACATATAATCTACACCTTTATGAGCGCCTTCTGTTTTGCGACCAGTATTTTCGTCTCCATCTGCTTTAAGATATAAATGTAAAACGTTATTACCTTTTTTGAATTGCTGGTAAAAATCTATTCTGAAAGCGTGTCTTGTGTTTGCAAATGGAACGTGCCAGATATCTTGTATTACGTTTAAGTCTTCAGATAGTTTTTGCTGTTCAGTTGCTTTAGGGTTTGTACCTATTCGTGTCCAGACATATTCTTCTGCTGGGAAAGCGTTTAATAGAATTCTTAGTTCAGGAGTAAGATCATTTGCTTTAGATGTGGTGGGAACTTCTGCTGATAAAGAGTAGTTTAGTACTCCCCAAAAGAAAGCGACTAACAGAATAAAAGATGCAACTTGAAGAAAAGAGATTAGACCGATTCTTCTTTTGTCTTTCATTTGTACCTCCTTAAAAGAATGGTTCTGTTCTTATATGTTATAATTATATATGTTTTTTATTATTTATTCAATTTATAGTATGGGAATGAGATGGAATATGAGTTTAATATACTTGTAATAGGTGCGGGAGTTGTTGGACTTGCAGTTGCACGAGAACTGTCACAGGTAGGGTTGTTTACAGGAATTCTTGAGAAGAACCATAAATACGGGCTTGAAACAAGTTCAAGAAACAGTGAGGTGATACATAGCGGTATACATTATCCGCCCGGGTCGTTGAAAGCAAAACTTTCTGTTGAAGGTAATTCTCTTCTTTATAGTTATTGTCAAAAAAAAGATATTATTCACAAAAAAACAGGAAAGTTAACAGTTGCAACCTCGCCTGAAGAAATTGAAACACTTCAAGATATTTATAATAAAGGAATATCTAACGGTGTCTCTGAAATGAAATTTATAGGTAGGCAAGAAGTATTTAACCTGTTACCTGATATTAGTTGTAAAAAAGGGTGTTATACTGGCACAAGTGGTTTAATAAATGCTCACAATTTGATGGATTGTCTTTATAATGATTTTTTGCAAACTGGAGGTATGGCAGGGTTTGGAGAGGAAGTTGTTGGGATTGAAAACTTTAATAAAGGGTATAAGGTTTTTACTGAAGCAGGCAGTGAATACACAACACAGGTGTTAGTAAATAGCACAGGACTTTTTTCAGATAAAATATCTAAAATGCTTGGGCTTAGCCATAACCTTTATTGGGCAAAAGGGGATTATTTCACAATTGAACAGGGCCCCAATATACCTTTTCCTGTATACCCTATCCCTGGGAAAGATTTCCTTGGGATTCACCTAACTCCAAAGATAGGAGGTGGGTTAAGAGCGGGTCCTGATATTGAGTATGTTGAGAAACAAAACCATCCTTACCCTAGCGAGAAAGATATGTCTTGTTTTATGGTTGATGAAACAAAACAAGGATTGTTCTATAAAGAGATAAAAAAGTATTTACCTAACTTTAATATAGAGCATTTGGTACCTGAAATGTATGGTATAAGGGCTAAACTTCAAAGTCCGAAAGACTGTTTTAAGGATTTTTTTATACAGGAAGAACTCCAAAACTTTATAAATCTTGTTGGAATAGAATCTCCCGGGCTAACAAGTTGTCTTTCTATTGCAAAATATGTGAAGAGTCTTGTTGATGATATAATAAAACGGTCGTAGAAAATTTGAAATCTTTTTTTAAAAGGAGTAAAAAATGTATATATATGTTAATTTTCAAGAAGAAGAATCGTACTATAAAGACGGTTCTTCAAAAGGGTTGATTAAGGCACGTCTTGAACAGGTATCAGGAGAACGTTGTCTTGTTGTGCCTTATCAGGAGTTTGGGATGTCGGTGGTAAAAGAATTTAAACCTACTGCTGTAGTAATGAGCGGATTTCCTCGAATTGGTAAACCAGAAGGGTATATTGGAGTTTGTGAGGTTTTAGAAAAATGTGAAGTTCCTATGATATGTTTCTGTGGGAGCCATCAACTTATAGGTGGGAGTTTAACTTGCGGGTTACATCAGAATATCAAACGAATGAGAAAAATCTCTCCAGATGAAGATTTCCCAAGAGTTGCAAGAACCGATACCTCTGATGCTTCACAGTATTTTGTTGCTTCAGGTTTTTTCCCTATAAAACGGATAAAAGAAGACCCTATCTTTACTGGTTTACCTGAGTTGATGATAATGAAATGTGCTCACTATTGCGAACTAAAATCATTGCCTGCAGATTTTGAGATTATAGCAAGTAGTGGGCATTGTAAAATAGCAATGATTAAACATAAATCCAGAGTTTTTTACGGGACACAATTTCATCCAGAAGGATACGCTGAACCTTGGATGGATGGAAAAAAACTATTGGAAAACTTTGCTAATATTGTAAAAAAACATTGGGAAGAAGTAAAAGATTAAAAAGGAGGAAAAATGTATATATTTGTTAATTTTCAAGAAGAAGAATCTTACTATAAAGACGGTTCTTCAAAAGGATTGGTTAAGGCACGTCTTGAACAAGTATCAGGAGAACGGTGTCTTGTTGTGCCTTATCAGGAATTTAATATGTCTGTGGTAGAACAATTTAAACCAACAGCAATAGCAATGAGCGGGTTTGCTGAGCCGGGTGAAGCAAAAGGTTTTATTGGTGTGGCTGAAGTTTTAGAAAAATGTGAAGTTCCTATGATATGTTTCTGTGGGAGTCATCAACTGATAGATGGGTGTCTAACTCACGGGTTTGGGAAATCTGATACTTGGAAAAGAGCCGACCCAATGAGAAAAATCTCTCCAGATGAAGATTTACCGAGAGTACCCAAAGGTAACCCTTATGACCGCTCAGAATACTTTGTTGCTGGGGGGTTTTTTCCAATAAAACAATTAAAAGATGACCCCATATTTGCTGGTTTACCTAACCCTATGATTATGAAATGCGCTCACTACTGTGAAATAAAGGTTATGCCTGTCGATTTTGAACTTCTTGCAAGTAGCGGGCATTGTAAAATAGCAATGATTAAACATAAAACTCGTGTGCTTTATGGGACCCAATTTCATCCTGAAGGGTACGCTGAACCTTGGATGCACGGTAAAAAACTTCTGGAAAACTTTGCTATTATTGCTAAAAAGTATTGGGAAAACAAAAAAGTAGAGTAAAAGGTAGGTTGTAAAGGCGTATTACCCTATGCGGAAAAATTCTCCAATTTTTCTGGAAACAAGTTTAGAAGATAGGTAGTAAGATAATCCAACAATAAACATTCCCAATAGCCCCAAAGCACAGGCAACATAAGGGCCGTCGGTAATTCTACCTGCAACTGTGTATATAACCTTAGCTATAGGGTAATGCCGTTCTCTTACGGCTAAAATAAGGCTACTGCTTACTTCCATCACAGAAAAAGAGAAAGCAAGAATTCCGCCGGCAAAAAGCCCGGGGCTTATTAGAGGAAAAGTTATTCTTCTAAATGTTGTCATAAGGGTTGCGCCAACAGAATAAGACGCTTCTTCAAGAGATTCGCTCAATTGTTGGAAAGAAGAGTATGTGCTTCTAACAAGGTATGGCAGTCTCCGTATACTGTAACTGATAATCAATAAAATCATAGGGTTGGCTCTTGGATCAAGAATGGTGTTGGAAAAGACAGAAAAATACCCAAACGCAACAACAATGCCAGGTATAGCGAGGGGAAGCATTACCAACAAATCAAGTAATTGTTTCCCTTTAAGTTTTGTTCGAGCAAGGAAAAAACCGATAGTAAATCCAAGTATAATATCTATCAAGGTGCTAATTGAACTTAAAAAGATGCTATTAAAAATACCTGTTCGGGTAAGTCTATGGTTAAATACTGTCCTGTAAAATTCTCCAGTATATTGTGTTGGGAACACAGTAAAGAACCATCTTTTTGATATTGAAGTAAGAATAATACTTAAATGAGGCATTAAACTAAATAATAGGAGTAACCCAATACCTATATATATAAAATATTGACTTTTACCACTCAATTGTTTTTCTGTCACGGTAACAGCTGTTCTGCCTGTAACATAAGATTTCTTTTCAATAAATCTTTTTGCAAGTGTAAAAAGCAGTAGAGTGATAAAGATAACGAGAAACACAAGGGCATAACCTTGAGGATTGGTATTGATATCTTTGATACTGTTAAAAATTTGGATAGAGATAAGTTCCCTAAATTCAAAAACAAGAGGGGTTCCAAGGTCGGTCAAAGCCCATATAAATATAATGGAAGCAGCAGAAAAATATCCCGGCAAGAGTAGGGGGAAAGTTATTCTTTTAAAAGTGCCAAGAAAACTTCCTCCAAGGTTGTAAGATGCTTCTTCAGCTGAAATATCAAAATTGTTTAAAGCTGACGAAATATTTAGAAACATAATAGGGTAAAGGTGCAAAGTTTCAAGGATAAAGATGCCAAGAAAACCTGAACCTATCCACGAAATAGGGTGATGTATAAGACCTAACTTCATTAAAAAAAGATTGATACTACCAAACCTTGAGAGTATCTGCATCATCCCAAGAGCTCCAACAAAAGGGCTTGCTATCAAAGGAAGAAAAAAGAGCGATCTTAAAATGTTTTTGAAAGGAAACTTATATCTTGCAAATAAAAAAGCAAGTGGTATTCCTATAAGCGTGGTAGAACAAACAACAAGTATTCCTAAAAGAAAACTATTGATAATTGAACGTCGTACCACGTAATTACCGAGTGCATTTTTAAAAATACCTATAGAAAGTTTCCCGTTCAAAATAAAACTCTGCGACAAGATGTGTCCTAATGGATACACAAAAAAGAATAGGAGGAAAAGAAAACAAAAGATATATATTGTTTTTTTCATTCTTTTTCAAAAATTATTAGTTGTTCGGGAGAGATTGAAAACTGAATTTTAGAACCTGATGTTAAATTTGCCATCTTACCGGAAAATATTTTTAATTCAATTAGGTTGCCTGCCTCTGTTGAACATTTTATTTTAAATGTTTCCCCATAATATTCTATTTCAGAGACTATGCAATTTAGTTTGTTAATACCATTTTTAGAAGAGATGTTTTCTGGTCTAAAAGCAACCTCTACCTCTTGTCCAACGGAAAAATCTCTTCTTTTAGTTGCCGTAAAAACTCCTTCTTTTGTCTCTATAACAAGTTCTTTTCCAGAGGAAGTAATCTTTCCTTGAAGGGTGTTTATGTCCCCAAGAAAAGATGCTACAAACCTGTTGCGTGGTTCTGAATAAAGATGTAAAGGGCTACCTGTTTGTACTATTCTTCCTTCATCCATAACAGTTATTCTGTGCCCGAGAGACATTGCTTCTTTCTGATCGTGGGTAACATATATCATAGTAATACCTGTCTCTTGCTGTATCCGTTTGATTTCAGAGCGCATCTCTTCTCTTAGTTTAGCGTCAAGATTGCTTAAAGGTTCATCAAGAAGAAGTACCTTGGGTTCAGCAATTATCGCTCTTGCAAGTGCTACTCTCTGTTGTTGTCCGCCGGAAAGAAGGGGAGGGTATTTTTCTTTAAAAGAGGTTAATTTAGTTATTTCAAGAACCTTGTCTGTCTTCTTTTTAATTATATCTTCGGGTTCTTTTTTGATCTCTAATCCGTAGGTAACATTCTGCCAGACGCTCATATGTGGCCATAACGCATAATTTTGAAATACCATACCTATATTACGTAAAGCAGGGGCAAGAGAAGTAATTTCATTATCTGCAAGAAAAATTTTCCCAGTATCAGGAGAGAGAAAACCAGTAATAATTCTCAAAAGCGTTGTTTTGCCGCAACCAGAAGGGCCAAGTATGAAGAAAATTTCGTCTTCTGCTACAGAGATATTAATATCTCTTAAAACTTTTGTAGAGCCAAAACTTTTTGAAATACCTTCTATCTTTAAAATAGACATATAATTTTCTCCATTACTTAGAGAAATACCTGTTGTTTTATTGCTAATATTTACAATATATTAACATAATTTTGTCTCAAATGCGAACCTATCCTATCTTCTTGTTCTGCGGGTTTACAGACTCGCTCTCTGAGCTTAACGGTGTTTAGTGAGAACTAAATATATATTTAATTAAAATTAGAGAGACTTATAACCGCTCTATATTTTTTTATTGAAAAATTGAGCCATCGGTTGATATGGTGGTTTCTAAAGACAGGGTTTTGCCAGTTTTGCCAATAAAACCTCTGTAAACCAACATCAACAGGGATATCAAAAAATTTTTTTGTGGCAGTAACATCATCTTTTTTTAGTACAGCATTCCATGCTTTTTTTAAATTACCGTGACAATCTATCACAAGAGCGCCTATTAAATCGTTCAATAGGTTCCATCTATCTGCTGCAAGGTTAAAATTATATTTTATAGCGCCTTTTAAAGCGTAAGGGTTAAAGACATTCTCTTTCATATCAGGGTGTTCATATATATCAGAGCGAATACAAAATCTATTGAGAGAAAATTCTTTAGGTCCACCTTTCTTACCTTTCTTCTGCATCCAAATAAGTTGCCCCTCATAAGATAAAAGGTACTCTATAAAGCGTTGAGCCACAACAACGTTTTTTGCTCCTTTGAGTATTCCTATAGCATCAGGGTTTATAACTGTGAGGTTTTCAGGAAATACAAATCCCATATTTTCTGCGCCGTGGACCTCTATCTGTGCAAGAGCGTATGAGTCTATACAAAGAGAAACTGCTACTTCTCCTGATGAAGTATTTTTTGCAACAGCCGAAGCGCTTGCAGAAAAGTTTTTGGTATTACCAGACATTGCAAGAATAATGTCCCATCCTTTACGCCATCCATAAGCTTGTAAAATAATCTCATACATCATATGTAGGCTACCACTATGCCGAGGGTCTCCGTTGCCTACCCAACTATAATATCTTTTATCACCTAACGATTCCCAATCAGTAGGGACAGGTAATTTAAGAAAATCAAGAACTTTTTTGTTATATAAAATTCCAAATCCGCTTAAAACAATGCCGTACCAGTTAAAATCTCTGTCGTCATAATTAGGAACACCTGCACATGTCTTAGGTATATGTTTTAAAGTATCTTTTGATACCTTGTAAGATTCTAATAGATTAAGTTCTTTTAGTCTTAAATAAGGGCTAATACCTCCACCAAAAAACATATCTATATCTATTCCGTTAGGATTTTTTTTATATAAAGACTCAACAAATTTCAGGTTATCAGAGGCTCCGCCTTGGTCTATCCATTCTAATTCTGCCTCTTCTCCATATTTTTCTTGATACCATCTGTTAAAATCTTGGGTCAACTCTATTCTAACACCTTCCCAATGTGGCGAGATAATAACAAGATGTTCTTTTGTGTGTAATATAGTTGCTAACAGTAAAAAGAAGCATAAAACAAATTTAGTTCTCAATTTTTCTCCTGTTTTTAATTTTTATTTTAAGTATATAACCTAAAAGTAGCAAATCACTTGGTCGTTTTACCGTTTATAACAATTAGAGCGTGAAAATCCTGATATAAGATATAGTCTTTATTATTTAATGAAGTTTCAAATAATTGTTGGAGATTACCGTAAGAAAGGTTGTTAGTAAGGTTCTTCTCTTTTACAAGTCGTTTTGTATATTCGTCTATGACAAAAACTGCTCTTTCGAATGCGTACAGAAGTATACTATCTGCTGTTTCATCGCCTACACCTTTAAGAGACAAGAGTTGTTGCCTTAGAGAGTCTGTGTCAATTGCCTTTATTTTTTTTATGCCTCCACATTTGTTTAAAATATAGTCAGCAACTATTTTTAACCTTTCTGCTTTTATTCTAAAAAAAACAGAAGACTTAATCAGAAGTTCAAGTTCGCTCTGTTTACAATTAAGTATCTCTTTCAAACTCAACTTACCCGTATTAGAGAGTTTATCGACAGTTAGTTGAACATTTTTCCAGTTTGCTCTCTGGGTAAGGATGGACTCTATAATGACCCTCTCTTTTTCTTGAAAAGTTTTAGGTCTTTTGCACCAGAAAGACCATTGTCCTGCTGGTTTACCGTATTTTAATTTTAATTCCTTGTATATCTCTTCAATTTCCATTGCATTAAAACCTCAAAACCCGTATTTTTTCAAGGTAATACTTGTAATTTTCAAGGGAAGTTCCGGGTGTGATAAGATGGTCTGGAAGAAGAACGAATCCTCCGTCTTTCATTATGGGAAGACGCCTTTTTAGCTCTGCATCAATCTCTACAGGACCCTTCTCAAGGGTCATCTTGTTGAACCCACCAATCATACGAAGTTCTTTACCATAAGTTTTCCTTAATTCCATTGGGTCGGCATTCCAGGTGCCTATTTCAATAGGATAAAGCAGGTTTACTCCAGCATCAAGCCAAGGTTTTATTAAAGCACTTAAATCACCGTCGCTGTCAACTCCGAGAAGTTTAATACCGTACTCATCTATCTTGTTTCTCACTTTCGTGTACCCTGGTGCTACATATTTGTTAAACAATGACGGGCTGACAAAAGGACCGCTTCTTCCGCAAATGTCTTCCCATCCCACGACCATATCTGGTTTTCTTTTCATCCTGGGTACAATCTGGTCTATTGTCCAGCATGTAAGGTTGCTGAGTGTATCTATCATATCAGAAAAGACCTCTGGTTCGTCATACATAAAATAGGCAAAGTTTTCCACGCCCATCCAGTTTCTTATCCAGCCCATAAGCGAGGCTGCCATTATGGCTACCGGACTTTGCGATGTTTCAGCTGAGTCAATTTGTTCCTGCAGGTCGGCTGGAAGCCTGTTTGGGTTGGGCAGTAGCCTTTTTTTATACTCAGACCAATCTTTTCCCGTTTTGAGAGTAAAATCTATGGATTGAGGGATGTTGCTCTGTTGTTTCCATACTTTCTTGATGACTCCATCTGTTGCGCGAGAGATGGTATACTCTTCGGTTTCTTCAATGGTCTCCTGTTTGAACAAGGGATATAAGAAAGCATCAGTCCAGCCAACAGCATTAATCCAAGTCCATGGAGGTAACGTGTTGAAATACTCGTTTTCGGGGATACTTGCAAGGAGACCTTCTTTTAACCACCGCTCTCTGGTTTCCTTCCAACCGCCCCAATGGATTACTGGCATTCTGTTATGCCCTCTATAAAACATAATATTGTCAACCAATTTTCTATAATCCATTATTCTCCTTTTTGCCAGTTAGAAAACTTTAATGTAAACCGTTAGGTTGGAATATAATTTATCCAGTGTTACGTTAATGTTTTATGAAAACCTATATTTTGCTCATTCAAAAATTATTTAATATCATCAATATACACTTTAGGGATTCTTGTTGGAGATAAACTGGCTGGAAATTCCAAAAGAGCAAGCCCTGTTTTATCGGCTATTTCTTGGAGAGAAATGTGTTCATTACCTTGTCTTCCCAGAATTACTACCTCTTCTCCTATTTGAATGTTTTCATCACCTACATCTATCATTGCGTTGTTCATCCCTATAACCCCTGCAAATGGGAATCGTTTACCTTTAATAAGAACTTCCCCTTTTTTTGTAAATCTTCTGGATAAACCATCTGAATAACCCATATTTATGACTGCTATACTTGTCTCTTTCTTTGTTTTGTATGTCATATCATAACTTATGCAAGAACCGGGAGGAACTCTTTTTATAAAAGAAACTCTGCTTTTTAAGGTCATTAAACTTTTCAAATCTAAACCCTTGATAACCTTTGCGCCCAAAAAAGCAGAACCCATACGAACAATATCAAACGATGCCTCAGGAAAATCTATTGAAGCTGAACTGTTAGATATATGTCTTAATGGGAATTTATATCCGTTATTCTTTAACTCTTCAACAACTTTAGAAAAAGTTGATATCTGCATACGTGCATACTCTTCGTTAGTAGATTTGCTGGTAGCCAGGTGAGAATAAATACCTTCCATATAGATGCCGCCCAGTTGAGCAACTTCTTTTACAAAAGATAAAACATTCTCTGGAAGAAGACCGAACCTCCCCATGCCTGTATCAACCTTTATATGTACAACCGCTTTTTGTTTCAATTTTTGAGATGCCAAAGAAAGCTGTTTTGCTGTCTCTATATCAGACAATAAAAGGGTAAGATTGTTGGTCATAGCTTCTTTTACCCTGTTTGGGTCTATAGCGCCTTGGATTAGTATAGGTTTCTCTGTTCCAAAACTTCTCAGTTCGAGCGCTTCCTCAAGTAAAGCCACTCCAAAAAAATCTATACCTTCTTCTTCCAAGACCTTGCTTACTCTTTCCATTCCGTGACCATAGGCGTTACCTTTTACGACAGCAATAACTCTATGCCCTTTTAATATTTTTTTAACTTCTTGAGCATTATGTCTTAAACCGCTAAGGTTTATTTCTAACAGAGAATCTCTTCCTATATAATCCATAAGTATTATCCTTTCTCCTTTTATTAAATTGAGATGTGAATAAAATAGATATAAGTTGTAAACAACCTACTTAGTTATTATTTATTATACTATAAGAAGTGTAAAATGGTACATATTTTATTTGAACAGAACTTTTTTATACAATAAAAGAGGTTCTGAAACGATTGGTTTAGCAGATTAAGTTAAGAGAAACCGTAATATTTAAAGATTTTTCTTAAACTTCTTAATTTCTGAATAATCGTCAGGATTTTCAGTTTCTCTTATTTGTTGGTAAAGTGCTTTTACTTGTCTTGATAGACGGGTTGGAATAATTACTTTAACTCTAACAAAAAGATGTCCTTTGCCGCTGCTAGACATTTTAGGAAGCCCAAGATTTTTTAACCTTAACATATCATTATGTTGAGTTCCAGCAGGAACACGTAAATTTACTTTACCAGAAAGGGTTGGAATATCTATTTCTGCGCCAAGGGTTGCTTGTGCAGATGTTATGGGCGCTTCAATTACTAAATCAGCATTTCTTCTTTCAAATAGATTATCTTTCTCAACAAAAATCCTAATATACAAGTCTCCTCTTGGACCTCCATGAGGAGCAATATCTCCTTCCCCTTTAAGCCTTAAACTTGTACCGGTTTCTATGCCGGCGGGGATTTTAACTGATATCTTGTGCATATTAGTTCTTACTCTGCCTGTTCCTCTACAATTTTGGCAAGGGTCAGAAATAGTTTGACCTTCTCCCCTACACTGTGGACAGGTTTGAGATATTGAGAAAAATCCTTGATTATGGATTACTTGCCCACTACCACGACAATTAGAACAGACTTCTTTCTTTTTTTTGCTTTTACTACCTGTATTGTCACATACGGTACAACCATCAAATCTTGAGATATGAACCTGTTTTTCTGCTCCTAAAGCGACATCTTTTAAATATATAGACAATCTATATTCAAGGTCTGCCCCTCTGGCAACTCTCTGGCTACCGTACGTGCCAGTGGTTCTACCTCCAAAACCTTCTGATGAGAAAAAATCAGAAAAAATATCTCCAAAAATATCTGCAAAATCTGTTCTTACTCGTGAGAAATCTTCTGTCCAGTTAAACCCTTGAGGACCAAAACCAGCGTGTCCATATTGGTCATAGGTTTTTCGTTTTTCTGGGTCACTTAAAACCTCATAAGCTTCGGTAACCTCTTTGAATTTTTCTTCTGCCTCTTTGTTTCCTGGGTTTCTATCAGGATGAAATTGTAAAACTTTGCTTCTATAAGCTTTTTTTATTTCCTCAAGAGAAGATTCTTTAGGTATTCCAAGAGATTCGTAATAATCTTTTTTATCCATATTATTTAAATATTGTAATCAAGGTTGTTAAAATAGGTATATTTTTAATTTACTAATAATTTTACTTTTTAATAAAAAAAAAAGCAAGGGTTTTTATTTCCCTTGCTTAATTTTTTTATTTTTGGAGGTATCCGGCCTTTAGATTTACTCCCTAAGAAAGGAGGTGATCCAGCCGCACCTTCCGGTACGGCTGCCTTGTTACGACTTCGCCCTCCTTGCCAAGCGTACCCTCATTACCCTCTGTCCGCCGAAGCGGTTAGATAAAGTAATTTCAGGTACCCCTGACTCAGTTGGCGTGACGGGCGGTGTGTACAAGGTCCGAGAACGTATTCACCGCGGCCTAGCTGATCCGCGATTACTATCGATTCCAACTTCATGCAGGCAAGTTGCAGCCTGCAATCCGAACTGAGACTGGTTTTTTGAGATTTGCTCCGCCTCGCGACTTTGCTTCTCTCTGTACCAACCATTGTAACACGTGTGTAGCCCTGGACATAAGGGGCGTGCTGACTTGACGTCGTCCCCACCTTCCTCCGTGTTAACCACGGCAGTCCTCTTAAAGTGCTGTCTTTTCAGACGAGTAACTAAGAGCAAGGGTTGCGCTCGTTTCGGGACTTAACCCAACACCTCACGGCACGAGCTGACGACAGCCATGCACCACCTGTTTACCCTCCTATCCGAAGATAGGTCGTCACCCTTTCGGGCTCCTACTAGGCAATGTCAAGCCCAGGTAAGGTTCTTCGCGTATCATCGAATTAAACCACATGTTCCACCGATTGTGCGGACCCCCGTCAATTCCTTTGGGTTTCAGCCTTGCGACCGTAGTCCCCAGGTGAGGTGCTTAACGTGTTAACTTCGGCACCGATCCGTTTTACCAGACCGACACCTAGCACCCATCGTTTACGGTGTGGACTACCGGGGTATCTAATCCCGATCGCTCCCCACACTTTCGTCCCTGAGCGTCAGTTCCAGATTAGGAAATCGCCTTCGCCACAGGTGTTCCTGCCAATATCTACGCATTCCACCGCTACACTGGCAGTTCCATTTCCCCCATCTAGACTCAAAGTCAGGTAGTATCAGTTCCAATTCTCTGGTTGAGCCAAAGGATTTCAAAACTGACACACCTAACCGCCTGCGGACCCTTTACACCCAGTAAATCCGGGTAACGCTTGCCCCTTCCGTATTACCGCGGCTGCTGGCACGGAATTAGCCGGGGCTTCATTTAGTAGTACCGTCATTTCGCAAAAACGAAATTCTTCCCACTCGATAGGGTTTTACAAACTTAAAGTCTGTCATCACCCACGCGGCGTCGCTGGATCACCCTTTCGGGCATTGTCCAAAATTCCCCACTGCTGCCTCCCGTAGGAGTCGGGGCCGTCTCTCAATCCCCATGTGGCTGGTCGTCCTCTCAGACCAGCTACCCGTCTTAGCCTTGGTAAGCCATTACCTCACCAACAAGCTGATAGGACTCAAGCTCATCCCACGGTGGCCTGTCCGAAAACAGACCTTTGCTTTCCCAATGATACCACTGGAAAAGATTATCTGGTATTAGTCCGCCTTTCAACGAATTATCCCAGTCCTTGGGGGAGATTACTTAAGTGTTACTCACCCGTTCGCCGCTTTCCCCCGGTGGATTCTACCGAAATAAAATCCTCCGAGTTCGTCGCTCGACTTGCATGTGTTAGGCACGCCGCCAGCGTTCACCCTGAGCCAGGATCAAACCCTCTTAAACAATTTATCCGAGGTCCGGATACCTCCATAACTCAATTTTCAAAGAACTTCAACAACTTCTTATATAATTCTACCTTTAATTTTTTCTTTTGTCAACAGATATATTTTTTCTTTTTATTTAATCAATAAAATATAATAGTGATATACTATCAATATTCTTTTATATACGTAGTTGCTTAGTTGTAAAATATTTTTTCTATTTTTTTTCTTCCCAATATTTTTTTACAATAATAGCAAAATTATCCAACAGTATTTTTCCATCCAACCAAGGTTCAGAATATGCTTCGGGATGAAATTGGGTTCCGTAAAGGGTACGAGATTTATGTTTAATCATTGCTATTTCGCTGTGTCCGCTACTTGCAAGCAAGTCAAAATCAGCGGGTAATGTTTTAATTTCACAAAAGTGAGCACATTTCATTACCATTAGTTCAGGTAGCCCATTAAAGATAGGGTCATCTTTTATCCTCTTTATAGGAAAAAAACCTGATGCTACAAAATATAGAGAAATATTTGAGGTTTTACTTCTTGCAACTCTCGGAAAATCTTCATCAGGAGAAATCCTTCTGATAGGCAAAGGTCTCCATCTTTTTGGTTTTCCATAGCCATATTTTCCATAACCATAGGTAAGACACCCCTCTATAAGTTGATGGCTACCGCAAAAACATAACATAGGAATATTGCTTTTTTCTAAAACTTCGGCAACCCCCTTATATCCTTCTGGCTTACCAAGCCGAGGAAACCCGCTCATTACTATGGCTAAAGGCTTGAATTCTTCTACCAAAGACATATTTAATTGTTGATACGGAATAACAAGACAACGTTCTCCTGATGCTTGCTCAAGACGTGCCTTTATTTTGCCCCTTGAAGGACCGTTATTATAATAATCGTCTTCTTCTTGAAAGTTAACAAAGAGATACATCCGCCCTGCTTTTTTAGGCGTAATAGTTTCAGCAGAAACCTGCCTAACCGATGATTTAATAACGAAAAAGAGTGCTGTTAAAATAATTATTATAAGAAGTATTACTCCAACTGAGCTGTTTTTTTTCTTTGACATAGTATGCCCTCCTTAAAAATCATTGAAGGTTATCTCATCAATTAAATTTTAGGGAACCAACGAGTAAATATACATTATACAGTGTTTTCAAAAGAAAACCAATTATAGATTTTACTTTAACGTACTTAATAATAATCTTTATTAACATATCTATTATGTAAAATAATGGCCTGAAATAATTAAGAACTATAAATAGGCATAATCTGTTTCAATAACCAGATTCCTTGTTGTTTCCATTCTTTTTCCGCCTTCGGCGAGTTTATCCTGAGTACTCCCGAGGGATAGAATGCAAAGAGGGCGCATTTTTATATGAGTTTTCATTGGCGTAACGATTTCTTTTCGTATAGATTTATTATGGCACAATTCGACATAAGTCTTTTCCAGTCAAATAATGAGCCTGAAATAATTAAGGGTCACAAACAGGCATAATTTTTTTTAATAACCTGCTTCTTTGTTTTTGTACTATATCTGCCATTTCATTGTCAGTCTTGC
>JALNXB010000037.1 GCA_023230585.1 bacterium | reverse complement strand
TTTTATAATACCCTGTAATCAAAGCGATTACAAAGGTTATGGCAGCGTTATTGTTGCCATAACCTCCTGGGAAGGAAGTCTCTTTTTCATTTTACCATCCTGAACTTGTTTCAGGATCTCTAATGTAACTCGCGTAACAGGAGTAGTAAAAACGAGATTCCGGATCAAGTCCGGAATGACATTCCTTGTAATCCTTCTCCCTATTCCCTTCCGCCTTCGGCGAGATTGTTACCAACCTTGGTTGCAAACCCCCGAGGATTACTTCGCAAACCTCGGGGGATTGCTTTAAATTCTTCGCAAAGACGGAATGGGGGAAAAAGCCCCCCCTCACCCTTGATCCCTCTCCCCCTTGGGTAGAGGGCAAAAGCTGGCAATCCTCGCTTTTTTCCATACATAAAAAAGAAGAGGGGGACTTTTTCAAGTCCCCCTCATTTAAAACTTTACTTCTTGATTAGTTCAGTTTAGAAAGCAAGTTTCATAGAACCAATCAACTGCCATGGATTCTCATCTACTCCAAGATTATCCTCAATGTTGCTTCCAGTGAAGAGAATTCCAAGGTCAAGACCAAAAGTTACATCTTCTGTGTAAGCATAAGTGAAACTAAGGTCAACTTCATTACCAAAGCTTTTGCTAACTCCACCTGCTGTTTCCAATGCTCTGAGGTTGAACAAATCAATACCAAGTCCAATTTTCTCAGCTGGATTCATTCCAAAACCAAGGTTAATAACCTGAAGTCCGGTTGTTCCATCAAAGAAGAAACGACCGAAGCCATCCCCTGCCTGGAAAAGAGTAGGATAAGCAATTTTACCAACTCTGGATGCTACGTTACTTGGGAACATAGGGATCCACATATTGATATCGGTTGAACTATCCTGTCCACTGAAATAGGAGTATGCAGCTGTAAGTGTTGGCTTTATTTCACCGCCAAAAGAGAAGCTACCACCAAGCAAACCAGCCCATCCTTTAAAGTCAGGTTTATTTCCAAGAAGTTCTGCACTACCGAACTGTTTTGCAAGTTCGAGTTTCAACTTTAAGTTTTCCATTGGAGCAAGACCTGCTCTTGCACCGAGGGTCATCAAATTAAGATCTACGTCTTCAGCATCAGCCATTCTCAGATATGCAAAGTATGGTTCTAAGCAGAAGTTACCATTGTCATACTTTCCAGACAGACCATAAAGATCAACATCACCTACTGGAATTCCAAGTCCTGTCAGTCCGTAAGTTTCAATGATTTTTGCTTTGAAAGCACTAATAGTCATATCGCTTCCAGGGAAAGCGTAGTCAACCTTTATAGCATCAAAGGCTTTCTGCTGACCCATATCAAGAGCTAATGTTCCAATATCTGCGCCAATGTAATCGAGTGCTCTATATCTGCTACCAACTACCAGACCTTCACCAATCTGTATTTCCTGTCTTCCAACTGTTAAGTCAAACCCAGGAGCCAGAAGGTCAGCAAGTTTTACATAAGCGAGATCAACTATAAGGTTACCTTCAATGTCTCTAAGATAATCGCTTCCGAAATCTCTTTCGTTAATCAATCTGATCATTGCAGAAACGTTATCTGTAAGATCTGCTGCCAAATACACTCTTGTTCCCATATATGTGAAGTTCATAGGATCTAATGCATTCCCAAATCCAATATGGTCACGATATATCATTTTTACATCTATATCTCCGCCTACTTTTACATTTTCGACTGCGGCAAATGTTGGAACTGCCATTGCGAAAATGGCTACTACAACTGCCAGCTTAACTAATCTACTTCTCATTATTGTTCTCCTTTAGTTATCTATGTCCATCTGATTCTACCATTACTCGGTTTCCTCAGATATAGCTGTATTCATCGTGCTCATCATCCCTCGCGTTTATCTCTGGTCTAAGCCCTTTTTCACCTGTCACCTCCTTTACGGCTATATTAAACCAAAGCACAAAGGAATAACTACTTATATGTATTATACCTCAGGCAAAACATTTGTCAAGTTTTCAATATATATTTTACAACCTAAATATTTTTTGTCAAATACTCTTAATTGAAACATTTTTTTCTTTCCGTAAAAAAACAAAATATAAAGCAAAAAGTAATGGTAAAAAAAGCCCCTTCAAGGTAAGGTAAGCAACAAAAACAAATGGAATAAGCATACACCTTGTCAAGAACATCAATAATGGTTGACCCTTGATAACGGAGGCTATTGCAGGACTTTTAGCATAATAACTCTTAACAAAAGCTCTGCCTAACTTATTTGTAAGAAGGTATTTATCTCTAAATTCACGGAGTGTCTTTACATAAGGTGCAAATGGACTTCCAAAAGCTGCTGTTGCTATAAAACAATTATCTCCACCACCAGAAACTTCATCAACTTTCCAAACCTGACAGCCATAAAAAGGGTTAGAAGTTCCAACAAATAGCCCTTCATTCGTACTTTTTAGAACCCGTCCACCATAATTATATTGGTCTTCAAAACCGTCTGTAGTAACAGGGGACCATTTAATACCGTCAGAACTTGCATAAATATCAAACCCTGCATCATTTTCAAGTACCACTTGGAACCCTTCAAGAGTTTCATAAAACCTGTTTGCTGCTTCAGGGCTATAACCAAGCTCCTCAAGAAGTTGAGGAGAAACATATTTGAGAAATATTCTTATATCAAAAGTAGTAAGATATAATTTACCTTTATGCTCCTCCAACCACCATATATACTGGTTCAAAGAAAAGTTTTTATCCTCAAGAACAGTTCCTTTTAGAAGAAGTTTTTGCCTTAAACTCTGATTAAAAAATCCAGCCCCATAATTACCGAGCCGTTTTTCAAAAAGAGGGTTTCTATCCAAATCTCCGATAATAAGTTCCCAATTATCGTCCTTATCAAACCTGTAAAGTTGTGCACCTTTATTGTTAGTTGCATCAAATTGTCCTAAAATAATAGATAGATGCATTTCTGCCATTGAACCCACATAAACATAATCTTTAAAAACTCCTGTTGCGGTTGCATTATTGTAGAGGTCGCCCATACCTGCGGGATATTTTGCCCCATCAACACTACCTACAATCGGCTGCCAATTCCATCCACCACTCTTCTGGTTCTGAGCTCCCTTATAGACAGAAAATCCTCCCTGACCTGCAGGTCCACCTGCAAGAAAAGCATACAAATAATTATTAAAACTTAAAACCTGCCATAAAATATTGGCTGCAGAAAAATTTTCATCGTCAGAAAAATCTTTTTTAGAAGCGACCTGTGTCCAACCTTCAAGAGATGTATCATCACCTTCGCCTTGCTCTTCTGGTAGGTTGGTCATATAAATATTGTTTGTAAAAGTACCTATTACAAGATTATCATTATGAACTGCTATTGCTCTTAAAGGACCTTCTCCAAGAGCATCCATCTCGTTCAACCTCATAACCACAGTAGGTACATCTGTTTCTGGATTAAATTCGGAAGGAAATTTAAGAACCTTACCTCCAGGAGTTATCCCAGAACCCATATAGGTTGTAACCATATATAGTGCTGTCTCACCTTCAGAGTCTGTATAAGTTTTTGCTCCTCTATATGCACTTGCGCCTCTATACACTTCTTCCCACTCTTTTGTTCCATCCAACTTATACCTAAAAACTCTGCCCTGATTATCAGTAGCAACACCTATATCTCCCTGAAACAACTCTTCTATCTGCCCTTGGGTAAATCCCGCAATACTCAAAACGTTATATATCAAATTTCTATTACATCCCACATATAGATATTCCCCGTCTGGTTGTGATAAAACATCCATACACCAAGCATAACTATTTTCTCTATCCCCTCCCGGAGCAAGACCATCGGGCTGACCAGAAGAATTACCTATATTGCTAACCCTACTTAAAACTGCCGTACTACCTACAACACTATACAAAAATATTAGACCAAAAATTAAAAGACCTTTTACTTTTTTTAGCATTTGCCTCCTCAATTGTTAAACCTACCTTTTGAATATTTATATTTTTCAAGCGGCAGACAATTATACCATAAATTTAAATTTTTTCTCAAAGAATCTCCTCTTTTGCCTTCTATCCCTCGGGGGTACTCGGGATAAGCCCGCACACTTTGTTATCAGTAGTAAAAACGAGATTGCGGATCAAGTCCCTCGCAAAGACGGAATGGGTAGAGGGCAAAACAAAGAAGCAACAATTAAAGCCAGAGTAATCTATCAATAAGTTTATCAAAAAAATAGTAGACCTTTTTTATTCTTTTTTTAGGGATAACCCTCCAAAGGTTATCAGGGAAAAAAAGAACAACTTCAGAAACTCTAAACCGTTTTTTGTAGAAGAACCTTCTTCTTATAACAAAAAAATATTTTTTTACTATAAAAACAGGTGTAACTCTTATATTGTCCATTTGCCGCACCTATCTCCCCATCTAGCTACAAGTTCCCCTTTTTCTTTATTTACGCAAGTAATCTCACATTTATTGGGGCATCCTGAACAGTTGAACCCTGCTGTCACAAATTTTTCATCGCTAACAGAAAATCCACAAAAAATAGTTTTTAAGTTATTCTCTTCAATATGTGTTCTTGCAAGCAATGCCGCACCAATGGCGCCCATAGTAAGAAAATATTCTGGAACAATAACTTCACAGCCGAGAGATTTCTCAAAACTTTTTCTAATACCTGAATTTGCTGCAACACCTCCTTGAAAAACAAAAGGTGGCAATAAGGTTTTACCTTTACAAAGATTGTTAAGATAGTTCCTAACCAGTGCCTCACATAAACCGTTAATAATATCTTCTTTGGGATATCCCATCTGTTGTTTATGAACCATATCCGATTCAGCAAAAACAGTACACCTACCTGCTATAGCAACATCCACAGTTGATTTAGCAGCATAATCCCCAAACTCCTCAATAGGTATCCCCAACCTATGTGCTTGATGGTCAAGAAAAGAGCCAGTACCAGCAGCACAAATTGAGTTCATAGTAAAGTCGGTTATTATCCCATCCTGCATTAGTATCAATTTACTATCCTGCCCGCCAATCTCAAGTATAGTTCTTACCTGAGGAACATAATAAGAAGAGGCAACAGCATGAGATATTATCTCTGTTTTAGCAAGATCCGCTTTCACAAGCGACTTTATAAGATACCTTGCAGAACCCGTAGTACCAACAGCTTTAATACTGGAACCGCTCTCTCCAAAAACCTTCCTTAAATTAGCAAATCCTTCTTGGACAGATTTTATAGGGGACCCTTGAGTTCTTGCCCAGGTAGCATAAACCAATTTCATATCTTCGTTTACAACAGCAAATTTGGTAGAAACACTACCAACATCAATGCCTAAAAACATATTATTTGTAACATTTTTTAGGTCTATTTTTTCAGTACTCTGTGACATCTTCTTTCTTTCTCCCATTATAAATATTTTTATTTCTTAACAATATCTCTCAAAGAACGTTTTTTAAGTAAATCAACGTATGCCTCAAGACGCGTAATCAACCCTGCCTCCCCTGAGTGTTCATCAAAACTAAAAAAGAAAGGTGGTAAATTAAAATCACCATCACCATACCATTTTGTTATTATAGCTTTAGCTGTAATTTCAGGCATACAAGTAAATGGATATATGTGAACAAAACCATCAAACTTATCTTCTTGAGAACTGGAAATATAATCCCCCAAAACCCATATCGCCTCCCCACCTATATCCATCTGCAGCCCGCCTTTTGATCTATTTTTCTTATTAAGGTATTCAAGGTATTTCCTATGAAAATTTAAGTGGAATTTATGTTTAACCCAATCATACAAACTTGTACCCATATACACCTTACATCCAAGTTCACCAAGTTTTCTTTTAATATTCTGGTTAGAAAACTCATCTACAGCAACAAAATTTTCACCAGTCATTTTAACCGACACAACACTTCTCTTCTTATCCGTTTTTATATCAGAAAAGAGAGTAGGTATTTGTCGCTTTAACCTTTTAAGTTCAGCATATTTTACAGCAGTATCTATTAACAACAAACACTTTTTCAACACTTTTGTTGTTTCACCTTTATTTATCTCATAACATCTTGTGGCACCTTCACATTCTTCTGCAAGTTTTATTAGATACAACTTCATAAGAAAAACTCTTACAGTTTTAGATATATTTTTGAAAGAAGCAAGTTTTTTATCCTCACATATAGATTTAAGAAAATCTACCCACTCAAAAGTTAAAAGATCTCCCTGAGGCAGATGTATCATTTCAAAATTATAACCCATATCCCTTAAAATACGTTCTTGGACGGCATAATAAAACCCAAATCTGCAAGGACCGCAATCTGTTGCCATAACTATGGTCTTTACCCCTGATTCAAGAGCGTCAATCATATTAGAAAGGGTTACCTTAAAAGGAAAACATACCCATTCTGGAGAGTTTTTTAACCCTAATTCAAGTTGTTTTACATTGCTTTCTTTAGGAACATAAACCTCTGCACCCATATTCTCGCATAAAGATTTAAAAGCAGGCCAACCGTTACCCATATGTGGAAAAGATACAACCATTATCCTATTTTCTCCCTCTGTTTCTTGAAAGCAACCATCTCTACGAAAGATTCAATACGGGTTATTAACCCGGCTTGCCCAGAATGCTCATCTATCACCACACATATATATGGCATATCTACTGATTTTGCATTTCTTGTTACAATTTCATCTATTAAAGAGTCTGGTCCACAACAAAAACTGCACAGAAAAACAATTCCATCAACAAATTTTTCTTCAAACAAGTAGTTCAAAGCAGACAGAATTTCTTCCTCGTTACCCCAATAATTTTTAAGTGATTCATTTATTGTTGTCTCACCTTTGAATATATGAGAAGGAAGATTTTCCATAACAACAGTTTTAACATTCATCTTTTCAAGTTTATTCAACAAGTCCATATTTACAAACGGGTCGTGAACATTATATTCATGCCCTATTATAGCTATAGAAACTTTTGAGTCTAACATTTTTTCTGCAAAAATATCTTTTGAATCGTTTTCAGATATTTTTAGAGCCTCTTGAAATGAAAGACCATTTTCCATTCCAGAACAAAATCGGTGGTAACTACGCACAGCATATTGGTATGCCGACTTTACCTCTCTAAAAGATTTACCAAGAGCCCTACCAGTCTCAAGAGCAGAAAAAAACTTTGGTTTCTTTCTAATATCAACACACATCTCTACAATTGGAGGCAACCCATCCACAGTGCCTCTTATAAGATCAGGCAAGCCTAAAAACTTGGGGCACATATAAGTATCTGCAGTGAAAGAAACATATCTTGGAGTAAATAGGTAGTCTACATTTTTTTTTAAAATATTGACAATATGCCCATAATAGAGTTTCAAAGGGATACATATCTCATCTATTGCGTACCTATTTCCATCTTTAAGTATTTCGCTGTTAGTTTCATCGCTAACAACCACTTCCAAACCAAGCCTTTCAAAAAAGGCTTTCCAGAAAGCAAAATACTTATAATATAATAAACTTGCAGGAATTCCTATTTTTTTCTTTACCATTGTTTTTGTTTAATATTGCTGACTTCTCCTCTTCCATTTTATCACCTTGAACGCCCAATTTTGTCATCCTAAACTTGTTTCAGGCTCTCTAACTTAACCCACGCTTTTTGCTTGTCTTACGAGGAGCGTCTTAGCCAGAATACTTTATGAGGGATTGCGATGTGGTAATCCTCGTCTTTATCCATACTACCCTTCCTCAAAACACTCAAAAACAAGAAAATTTTTGATTTTTAACGGCTTTTATAATACCATATATCAGCAAACATCTCAATTATGTTACAGTAACAAATAAAAAAGGACACAGAATGAAAAAAATCTTATTTACTATGGCTTGCGGTCCTTATCCAAGGATTGACAATACTGATAGTATGGACTTATACACAAGCAGGCTAACAAAAGGACAAGAGTTTTTCACTCTTAAAAGTTACTACCCTGCTATGCCTGTTTACCTTCTTGCCCAAAATGTTTCAATACCTTCCGTAGCCCTTGAATATCCATCCTTTGAAGAGTTTGTTGAAGAAGTAAAAAAAGGATACGACTATATCGGTATAAACTTTAACACTATATTCTTTGATGCTACATATAAGATGTGTAAAGCAATTAAAGAGTTATCTCCAAAAACAAAAATAATTCTTGGAGGTTACGGAGTTACTTGCCTTAAAGAAGATTTTCAAGAAGAGAAAGAACTTCTTAGTATGGCTGACTATGTATGTCACGGAGAGGGAATAAGTTTTGTTAGAGAAATTCTTGGCGAACCAACAGACGCAGAAATTAAGCAAGATTTTCCTACCTCATACATATATTCAATGGGAGAAAAAGTTGCTTTTGATAACGCTATATCTGCTTTAGGTTGTAGAGGTGCTTGCGAGTTTTGTTGCACATCAGCTTTCTACGATTACAAAAAAGTAAGGATAGTCGACCCTGAGGCACTCTGGAAAATTGTTAAGAAAAAACTTCTGGAAAAGAGTAGTTTCGTATGGATATATGACGAAGATTTCTTTGCAGATGCTGATTACGTAAGAGAGTTTGGGGATATTATAAAGAAAGATAAAGATATTCTGCCAGAAAAAGTAAGTTGGGCTGGTTTTGGAAGTATAAGAAGTTTATCCCAATATACCATAGAAGAACTTGTTGAGATGGGCGTTTCTGCTATATGGATAGGAGTTGAATCAAAATTTTCTAAACTCCCTAAAAGAAAAGGAAGAGATATAGGAGAAACCTTTAAATCTTTAAGAGAAGCAGGTATCCAGACCGTTGGTTCTTTTATAATTGGCTGGGATTTTCAGACAGAAGACAATATTCTTGAAGATATAAACTATTTTGTTGATTTAAAACCTACCTACACACAAATTTCAAGCCTTATGCCCTGCCCCGAAACAAGATTATGGGACAGATTAAAAAAAGAGGGCAAACTATATACCGATAATTTCAAATGGCATAACCACCATCTATACTCTATAATGCACAGACATACCAGCATAAAAGATGAAGATGTAATAAAATATGTCAACTTAACCCAATCCCTTCTTTATCAAAGGAACGGACCATCGTTTTCAAGAACTTTTGAGGTCAACCTCAATGGTTATAAGGCAAGTAAAAAGAGTAAAAACGAAATTATCAAGGCAAAAGCACCTCTCTTTGCATCCTGGTGTCATCTTATATTCCCTGCGTTACTTGCAATAAAATTACATTCACCCACTCCTGAATTGAGGAGAGATATTAAAGAATTGAGAGATTCATATATAAAAGAATTTGGAAATCCGCCCTTTCAGGCTAAAGTTAAATCAGTTCTCTTTTTAATTTATTCAAGTATACTAAGAATCAACCATTTCTTTACAAAAAACAGGCCAGGGAAAGAAAGGTCATACACAAAACGGTATACATATAATGGGGCTGAATAGTGTTATTAATAGATTTATTTCTTTAATATGTCATCAACAAACCTTGAGATGCTTTGAAATAGGAGACAAAACCTTACCACTATGTACAAGGTGCACAGGTATATATGCTGGATTTCTTATTGCCTACCTTTTTTTATGGATTATATCAGCAAAAAAACGAATCCTTCGACTTAGTAAAAACGTTATAATTGTTTCACTTCTAATGCTATTTGTTTTCATAACTGATTCCCTGTTTTCATTCAAAGGAATTTTAGATTTAGGAAATAATATAAAGTTTTTATTTGGCTTACTTGGAGGCGCATCTTTAGGAAGTTTTGCTTTTGGGATTTTGAACTACTCATTAAGAGAGAAGAGTTATTTTGCTAATATATATTTTTCACTCAAAGATTTTGTTTATTTAATAATTGTTATATTAGTTTTATTCTTTTTAAAACTCCTCTTTAATTATTCGTTTTTATTCTACTTTTGGAAAATTTTAAGCACCTTGGGACTACTCTTCACTTACATAACAGTAAACTTTACTCTTATAACAGTTTTCTGGCAAGGGAAATATGATACAAAATTCAAAAAACAATCAATTTTATATACCTTTCTTCTTATTATAATTGAGTTTTTTATTATAAAACTCATTAGGTAGCAAACCCTTAAAGAAAAAGAAAATGAAGCACCACAAAAGTCACAATAACACCCGCCAAGGCTCCTGTTACTAGTTCAGAAAAATTGTGTGCCTTGCTTCTATATCTAACCCAGCAGGAGAGTGGCAAAAGAGGGACAAGAGGAGCAGAATTAGCGCCAAAAACAAAGAACAAGCCAGTCAACATACCAGCAAAACCAGACATATGAATACTTATTTTATAAAAAACATTTACCCACCAGATAACAAGTAACAATGCCGTAGAAGCAAAAACAAGACCTATTATTATGGTAGGAGCAGAAATTTTATAAAGTATTAACAGTCCCATAAGATAAAATAGAGCTATTGCAGGAAAAGCTTTATTTCTATCCTCTTTTTTAAACAAATGAACATCAGGTATAAATTTCAACTTGTAGGCTATTAAAAGGTATAGTATGGGCAATGCCGACTGCGAAATAAAGCATACTGCAAAAACCTGTAACGCTTTAATAGGTTCTGGAATAAGTTTTAAACATACAAACGCAAAAAAGAAAGCAGTTAAAACAATAGGGCTTGTCATATCAGCTACCATTCGATAAAAAATATCAAGAGCATTTTTTTTCATATCTTTATTTTGTTTAAGGTTGTAACGGAGACTCATCTCCTATTACTGAATCATAAATATTTGTGTAATAATCGTGAATAAAAGCACCACCTACAAGTTCAAAAGTTTTCTCATCTTCAAGTTCTACCATAACAATAAAAGTTAATTCCCCTTCATCACTCTTACCTATAGATTTTAATAGTTCTTTAAGAGAGACCTCTTCTCCTGTTTTAGCAACAAAATACTTGTAATTTACTCCTTTATCTCTAAGGTATGCAGAAATTCCAGAGAAGTCCAACCCTTTATCATTAGCTGAGTTTCTCCAGATAGTTAAATTTTCATCATCAGTCCTTACAGATTTTATATATACACCAACAAGGTTAGGGCTATTCAATAAGTTCATATTAGCAAGAGTAAAAAGATTCTCCTCAAGGAGAGGTACTCTTATTGGCTGTTCAAGTTTAAAACCAAGAACACTCTCAGCAAGAAGTATCTGGCTATTACCTCCAAAAGCAGGGAATTGGTCATTATAGGTATCTATCAACCTAAATCCATTATTCTTTAAGATATGTTCAACAAATTGTCTATCTGTAACATTATCGACCGCTGTTTGAAGAGCATTCTCACCAGTATTAACAAGCACATTAGCATCAAACTCATCTATAAAATTTATATGAACAAGAGGTAATCCAGTTTGAGGGTCTTCTGTAATTCCATTATCATTGACTACTATTCCACCCTCTTTTTTCACCTTAGGTGTATAAAAAGCTACATCAGAAGGACTGTCTTGTATCAATGTTGCATGAGAGGTAAAAAGAATATCTATACAGAAAGGATATGTAGCATCAGCTATTACAAAGTACATTTTAGTATCTCCAGCACCATTAGCAGGTAAAGAAACATCTCCAACATCAAACGATTTAGAATAAAGATTAAAAGTAATTTCTGTATTAGGGCTTATATTCATCTTTGCAGTAATTGTTTTTCCATCCCATAAAATCCAACCATCATTTGTCAATTTATCTATAAGATTCTGGTTGTTAGGGTCAACAGCTAAATAGAGGGTTGAAGGCTGTGAAAGATTAAAAGTCAAAAAATCTTCATCCTCACAACCTGCATCATCAAGTTGTGTTCTCAAAACCCCTCTACCTCTAATTTCTGAAGGAAAAGAGTTAAGTCTATAAGAAGTCCCTGTTACATGATAAATCTGAGAATTAAGACGAAGAACCCCGATATTGTTTTGATCATAATCACCAACAGCATTTTCTGATGCAGATATATTTTTCATAAGACCAGATACAGCCATCGTGAAATCAAGGGTGGTCTTAAAATCCATACTATTCCAATTTTGAGGGTCTAAAAAGAGAGAAAAAAACTCTTCATACGAAATTCTTTCGCCACCTTCATAAACAGAATTGTATAACTGCTGATTCATATACGCTTGAAATTGTTCTTTTCTAATAAACAACCTTACCAACGAAGGTATGCTATCATAAAAAGTATCTATCATTTCCTGAGCACCATCTTTAATTTCTCTTTTATAGGTTCCACCAGAAGTTATATAAATATCACTATCTATAATACCGCCACTAAGAATTCCAGATACTCCTGTACCTGCTCCCAATGCGTTGACAATATTCATTGCAATAAAAATGTTTTCAGGAGATTCATTTAAAAAATCTACTGTTTTCTGGGCAAAATTCATTCCTCTCGGATGTAATGCTACTGAAATTCGGGCAAGAGTTTCTTGAGTATCATTGGGTTCTACCACCAACATAAAACCATCTTCATCATAACAATTCAACCAGAAGAAAAGCCCAAAAAGGGAAATTCCTTCTGGATCATCAGGAAGAGGATAAAAACTTCTGTCTAATGCTCCAGAAACAGGGATATAGTCCCTGCCAGAGGATGATAAACCCTCTTCAGAAAAATAAAGAGTTCCTTCAGGTAAAGTTGGTAAAAATGCCTTAGTAGAGCCTCCACCACCACAAGCAATACCCATAGCAACCACACCAATTAAAAGAAGTAGCGCATATAATTTGTTAGTTTTTTTATTCATTTTTCTCCTTATCCTTAAAATTATACATCTTACAAATAATCATTGCAAATATTTTTCATATTGTTACCCCATTCCTTTTCGCCTTCGGCGGGATTGCCACGCTAAAAAAACGCTCGCAAAGACAATCTTTCCTTATTTGCCTCTCCTCTTGGGGGAGAGGATGCAAGGTGAGGGGGGGCTTTTGTGTTTTCTTCGTTAAAAAAGTATGTGTCTACGAACGAATACGAGGTGCTAACCGACGCTTTTTGCTTGTCTTACAAGGAGCGTCTTAGCCCGAATGCTTTCTGAGGGATTGCGACGTGGTAATCCTCGTCTTTATCCGACGTTTTTTTACAAACTAAATACTCTCTTTACATAATCGAGAGAAACCTGCCCCGGCGCTGTCGTTTTATTAAGCGAAATATAAGTAAAAAGCGACCCTAAATATATTGGAGTAAAACGTTCTACAAACGAAACGCCCATTGGTGTGACAATGATAGGAAATTTTTTGGAATATTTATGAGTGAAGGAGAGAAGTGAGAAAAACTCATCTTTTGAGTTAACCATTGTGGCTATTTTTATAATATCTGGTTTTAATTTTATTGCACTACTATATACCTTATCAAGATTTTTCAAAGAAGGCGTCTTTACAAAATTGTGGTAAGACAAAACACTCTTCTTACCCTTGTTTTTAACATAATCAACAACCTTTTCAGATATTGAACTTTTAAGTTCTACATCAACATAATCAATAAAGTCCAAAATGTTTTTATATATCTCAAACCTTTCTTTTTCTGTGATATTTAGCCCTTCGTTTTGACTCTCTTTCTTCCACCTTGCCGTGCCTATAACTTTAACGTCTTTAACAGGCAGAGAAAAGGAAGGAGTTAGTCCCTTCTTCAAAAACTCATCTACCCTCAATTCCACCCAACCAACATATTTTAAAGCGTTTTTGATTGAAGTTTTATTCTCTTCTCCAACAAGAACAAGAGCAAGTCTATTTTTTGTTATCATTTTCCTTTTTTTCTCTCTGAATCTGTTTTTGCGAGCCGTCCATTTTGTTATCCTAAACGCCCAACCCTGTCATCCTGAACTTGTTTCAGGATCTCTAACTTAACCCACGCTGGTAGCAAGAAAAACGAGATTCCGGATCAAGTCCGGAATGACATATAGAGGGAGTCTCCCATTTTATCGTTACGGCTTTCGTTTTTGGTTAAGTTGCTAACTGCCCCTCCACCTACGCTACAATGCAAGCTTCGGCGGACAAGCCTCATCCCATTAAACTCTCTGCAAACTCTTGGGGACTTACTACCCCAAACATCCCTCGAGGGGAGAGGGCAAAATAGAGAAGCATAGCAACTATCGGCTTAACAACTTATCAGACAGGCGGGCACTATTCTCTAACACCTCTCTCACATCTTCCATTTTTACACCAGCAGAAAGAATAAGTTTTTCTGCTATCGAATCATTAATAATATTTTCAGGTGAATGAGTATCTGTATTTAAGACTATAGGAAACCTATATTTATACCATAATCTTACTATATGCCCGTTAGAAAAGGCGTGCCCTTTTCTACCAGAAATTTCCACAGATATCCCTCTATCTGCAGCAAGTTTTGCGTCTTCCTCTGTCATTAAACCAGGATGTGCCAGTATATCTATCTCAGAATTGAGAGCCCCTCTATTTGTTCCAACCATAACTGGCTCTGTTATTGTTTCCCCGTGAACAACAACCAATTTTGCACCTAATTCCCTTGCAAAAAGAGCCATTGAAGAAATTTCGCTTGGGCTTATATGTGTTATTTCCGCTCCCGGTATTGCTTTAATTTTCATACTCTTATTTATATTTTCGCATACTCTACATATTGCGGGCACTACCATTTCTACATTAGAATAATCTATATGGTCGGTTATACCTATTACCTTATATCCGTTCCCTTCTGCTCGCCTTGCAAGTTCAGAGGGGATAAGAACACCGTCACTTAAAATCGTGTGGGTATGTAGATCAATCATTCTCTTCTCCTTCTTGCTCTTCATCTTCTTCCGTCTTATTCTCACTCTTCTTTGGTGGCTGCACACCTTGCACCACAACATCGACACTTGCTACTTTTAAACCAGACATTTTTTCTACTTCTTCCTTTATTGATTTCTGAACCAAGTATGTCACCTCGGGAATATTAACCCCATATTCCACTATAATACAAAGTTCAAACTCTACCTCGTCTTCTCCAACTACCACCTTAATTCCTGCGTCCTGTTTTTTCCCAACCAATTGCGCAAGCCCCGCAACAAAACTTGTAGCTATCTTGTTTACACCTGGAACATTTTTAGCTACTATCCCTGCAATAGACGCAAGAACATCGTTATCTATCTTAACATTTCCGTATTTTTCTTCATCCATTTTTTCCTCCGCAATCCTGAGCCAATATTACTAAGTTTTACTACTTTCTGATTCAAGGAAGTTTTCAAGCCACTTTACACTATACCTTCCACTCAAAAATATAGGGTGAGCAAAAATTTTCCTATAAAGAGGTATTGTTGTTTTTATACCTTCAATAACAACCTCATCAAAAGCTCTCCTCATACGGTCGATTGCTTCCTGTCTATCTCTACCATAAGAAATAAGTTTCATTACCAAACTATCGTAATATGGTGGTATGGTATATCCCTGAAAAATATGGGTATCCACCCTTATTCCTGGTCCACCGGGTATAATAAGTTTTTCTATCCTGCCGGGAGAAGGCATAAAATTGTTCAAAGCATCCTCAGCGTTTATACGACATTCAATAGAATGTCCATTTAATTTTATATCTTTTTGTCTTATTCCAAGCTTATCCCCTCTTGCAACAAGAATCTGGTTCTTTACCAAATCATATCCAGATACCAATTCTGTTATAGGATGTTCAACCTGAATCCTTGTATTCATCTCCATAAAATAAGGGTTGCTATGAGAATCTACAAGAAACTCAATAGTCCCAGCACTTTTATATCCAATTTTCTTTGCAAGAAGATACGCATATTTATATAATTTTTTACGCAACTTGTTATCAACAAAAGGTGAAGGGCTCTCCTCAATAAGTTTCTGGTGCCTACGTTGTATAGAGCAATCCCTCTCTGGAAAAACAAGAATATCACCTTTTTTATCACCTATCAACTGAACCTCTATATGTCTTGGTCTCTCAAGAAATTTTTCTAAATATAAGGAATCATCTCCAAAAGACAATTTTGCTTCTTCCTGACAGGTATGCCACGACTTTTGAAACTCCTCAATATTGTTAACACGCCTCATACCCCTACCACCACCACCAGAACTTGCTTTAACAATAACTGGAAACCCAATCTTTCTTGCGTAATATAGAGCTTTCTTATAATCGTTCTCTTCGCAACCAGGTATAACTGGAACATTAAAAGATTTGGCTGTCTTTCTTGCAAGAGATTTATCTCCCATTAACTGTATGTTTTTAACAGAAGGACCAATAAAAGCAATCCTCGAAGCATTACATATCTCTACAAAGGGTACATTTTCTGCAAGAAAACCATATCCAGGGTGGACAGCTTCAGCTTTTGACATTTCTATAGCACTAACAATGGAAGGAATATTTAGATAACTATCTTGTGGTGAGGCAGGTCCTATACAAATTTTTTCATCAGCAAGAGTCACTGGAAGAGAATTTTTATCGGCTTCAGAAAAACCTATAACTGTCTTTAACCCGAGTTCTCGGCAACTTCTAAGCACCCTTAAAGCAATCTCACCCCTGTTAGCAATGAATACTTTTTTAAACATCTTTTTTTCTCAAGCTCTCATAAGATTTTTATAATTGAATGATAAAAAGAACCTGCCCATACTCTACGGGCTTTCCATTTTCAACTAATATTTCTTTGACTGTGCCGTTATGTTCAGATTTTATTTCATTCATTACCTTCATTGCTTCAACAATACAAAGAGTATCGCCCTGCTTAATACTCGCTCCTAACTCGACAAACGGCGGACTTTGAGGTGAAGGCGCTTTATAAAAAGTGCCAACAAGCGGAGATTTAATATAGACAGCATTCTCTAATTGTTGAGAAGGACGTTTATATTCTTCAAGAATTTCTTCATGTTTAAGTTCAGGTATCACTTGATTATGTTTAACCGTCTGAGATTCTTTCTGAATAGCACCTTTTTTACCCATAGTTAAAGAAAAATCGCCTTTTTTTATCTCCAGGTACTCCAAGTCATACTTCTTCATAAAATCGGCATATATTTTTAATTCTTCAGGCTTCATTTTATCTCCTAAGATTAAACGCGAGTGATATATTCACCAGTGCGGGTATCTACCTTGACAACATCGTCCACTTCAACAAAAAGAGGTGTCTGTATTTCAAGACCTGTCTGAAGTTTAACCTTTTTTTTACCTCCCTGAACAGTGTCTCCCCTATGTCCAGGTTCTGCTTCTATAACTTTTAAGTCAACACTAATTGGCATCTTTATATCAAGAACTTCTCCATTATGAAAAAGTCCAGTAACTTCAAGGTTTTCTGTAATATATTTACTTGCATCTCCAATAACCTCTGATTGAATAACAACCTGTTCATAGGTGTTGTTATCCATAAAATGGTATCCTTGTGAATCTTCATAAAGAAAAACGAGAGGGGCTTCATCGACATATACAGGGCTAACCTTAACATCTGACCTGAAAGAATCCTCAAGAGTTTTTCCTGTTCTAATATCTTTTGCTTTTAGCCTAACTAAACCTCGTCTCTGCTGTTGGTGAGTGTGAACAGCATACACAACTACATAAATATTACCTTCGTATTCAAAAACATTTCCTTCTTTCAAATCCAGTACAGTCATTCTTCTCCTTGTTTATTCTACTTTCCCATTCTTGCGCCTTCTCTGTTATTGCGAAGGAACGCCTTATGTAACTGCGGAAATCTCAATCAACCCTCCTCTCCCCTAGGGGGAGAAAGCAAAAAGATGCTCCTCTTATCTTTTTTATTTTATCTTCTATATTTTACAATTTTATAGAGAAAAAATCAACCATAAAAGAAAAGGGCAGCCATTCCTACGACTGCCCTTTCCAATATCTTTAATTACAACCTTATCTTTTGCTTATTATATAGTCCAGCGCATCGTCCAACTCTTCGTCAAACTCCCAGAAAGCTGGTCCGAGCTCAGTCCATCTGTAATCCAAGAGGTTAAGCAAGACTTCGAGCCAGAAAGTATCTTCACTACCTATCATAATAATGCTTGGAGATACTGCTCTAAACCATTGAGGAGACCTCATTCCACCATTCTCTCTTCCGTTGAAGAAGATTAGACCAGGAGATACAGGTAAATTCGGACATGCAAGAAGAACATCTCTCGGCTGAACTATCCCGTCTATCCCAACAGATACAAAGAAGGACTCATCTGAAGCGTAGACATAAAGGTCGCCAGGATTAATGTTGACCTCTACTGGATTATACCCAGAACCGTCAGGATTGCCGTCAAATTCTCCAATAGTTCCGTTGAAGGCAAACATTCCACTCGTATCGGTTGCTATCACATCATACGGAGTTACATCGTTTCTATCAAGGATAGAGCCGATTGTTTGAATCATTACTTTTCCGTCTGCTTCAACTGTTCCAGCAAGAAGCATATCTCCACCTGTAGCATAGTCAATATCGTTAAGGGTGCAGTTATCAAATCTGATATACCCATTTTCCAATCTTACCATACCACCTGGTGCTGAGTTAGTTACTCCAAGCACTTCAAGATCGCCTGCAACTAAGGTATTGTTCCTTACCCAGATATCTCCACTTGTAGTATTTTCAGCAGAGAGGGTTTCTGCCTGAGTTTCTATTGCATCGGCAGTACCTATACCGTTTACAGCGGAAAGGACTACATCTTTTGCTAAGATATTTACCCTATCATCATTATTATCAAAGATAGAACCACCTGCGGTTATATCAACGGCATTTCCAGCTTCAATATATCCAAGATAGACATCTTCACCAGCAACGAGAGTTGCATCTCCACCTGCAAAGACAGCTGCATTTTCGCAGATTACTATATCAGTGCCAGCGTCAAGATAGACATCATTACCTGCATTAAGGAACGAATCCAGGCATATTCTTATATACCCGTCTTCTGCAATGACACCAATATCATTACCAGCGGTGAGAAGTGTATTTGTGATAATATCCACGTTTGTTTTAGCGTAAATATTGATATCGTTACCTGCTTGAATATCAACGGTATTGAGATTCACATATCCATTGAGAGCATTTATATTTGCATCAACTGCTGTAATATCGCTCTTCAATATATCTACATTTTCTCCAGCTGTTGCTGTTAAGGTTGTACCTGCTGTCAACTCACTGCGACTTACCATTATATCTACACCAGCGGTTAAGTCCATCTCTCCAGCGGTGGCTTCTATTTCGCTACTCTCTATATCTATATTTCCACCTGCATCTATTCCTATATCAATTGACGCTAAGAGAGTGCTATCGGTTATATCTACATCGGTTGCTGCCACCACATCTATTGCACCAGTAGTTGAATCTATATCCACACTTTCCATATTTACATAACCAGCGGTGGCTGTTATTGTAACATCTTCTCCTGCTAACAAGTTGCTGGTAAGCATATCTACACTATTTCCTGCTGTTGCTGTTAAGGTGGTACCTGCTGTCAAATCACTACGACTTACCATTATATTGTCACCTGCATCAATATCCATCTCTCCAGCGGTTGCTTCTATTTCGCTACTCTCGATATCTATACTTCCATTGGTTGCGGCTATTGTTACATTTTCACCAGCAGTAATTTCACTTCTGAAAATATCAACATCATTTTCTGCGTCAAGAGTAACGTCAGTACCAGCAGTTAAGGTTGAGAGAACAACCAAAATGTTATCCCCTGCTGTAATATCCATTTCTCCTAATGTAGCGTCAGCTTCCACTGTATTTAGAACCACATTTCCAGTTGTTGCTTCAACGAAAATATTATCGCCAGCTGTAACAGTTGTAGCAAGCATATCTACATTGTTTCCTGCTGTTGCTGTTAAGGTGGTACCTGCTGTCAAGTCACTACGGCTTACCATTATATTGTCACCTGCATCAATATCCATCTCTCCAGCTGTGGCTTCTATTTCGCTACTCTCTATATCTATATTTCCACCTGCATCTATTCCTACATCGGTTGCTGCTAAGAGA
>JALNXB010000036.1 GCA_023230585.1 bacterium | reverse complement strand
TATAGCCGTGTCTTTCATGTTTAGTGTCATAACCTTATATTATGACCCATTTTTTCTTTAGGCTCAATCTGTATTTGAAACCGAGCCCTCTTTCAGGCTCATTTTGTATTATAAAAGACTACATATTGACTTTTATTGCTCTTTAAGATAAAATTTATTATCTATATGAATAAAGGTAGCAGAAAAACTTTTGAGTATAATAAAAGGTAAGAAAATGGGAGATATTAAAAAAAAAATCAGTGTAAAAGAGATTGAAAATCTTGGATTTCTAACAAGAATAAGTTTATCAGAGACAGAGATAGAATCTTTTACTTACGAATTGAATGAAATAGTTGACTATATATCCTCTATATCAAATGTTTGTACTGAAACAGTAAATGTGTTATCTCAACCAGAAACAAGAGAATCGGTTATAAGAAAAGATATAGTAGAAAAGTCTATGCCAAGGCAATCTCTTTTATCAAATGCTCCTGACAAGACAGATAAATTTTTAAAAGTGCCTAAAATATTATGAAAATGGAAAAAAAATATCTTGACTTCGAGCAACCTATAGAGAAATTAGAGAAACAGTTGGAAAACCTTGAAATAGCAAGGCAGAAAAAAACTTCAAATAAAGATGCTACAAAAATAGTTCAACTGAAACAACAGATAAACGAAAATATAAGAGAGATTTTCTCAAACTTAACAGATTGGCAGATAGTCCAACTTGCTCGCCACCCTAATAGACCTCATTCGCTTGATTATATAGAAAATATACTTGACGATTTTGTTGAACTTCATGGTGATAGATGTTATGGGGATGACCCATCAATGATTACAGGTATCGCAAAATTTAAGGGTATCCCTGTTGTGGTGATAGGTCATCAGAAAGGAAGGGATACTAAAGACAATATTTTTAGAAAATTTGGCATGGCTCATCCCGAAGGATATAGAAAAGCGCTTAGAATGTTCAAACTTGCTGAAAAGATGCGTTGTCCAATAATTTCGTTTATAGATACTCCCGGGGCAAATCCAGATATATTAGCAGAAGAACGTGGACAGGCTTTAACAATAGCCAATAATTTGTTAGAGATGTCTCTCCTTAAAACACCTATTATAGCTGTTGTGATAGGGGAAGGAGGGAGTGGAGGCGCTTTGGGTATAGGCGTTGCAGATAGACTTCTTATGCAAGAATATGCAATATATTCAGTTATTTCTCCTGAAGGTTGTGCTTCTATTTTGTGGAAAACACAGAAAGCAGTAGAAGAAGCTGCTCAAGTATTAAAGTTGACAGCAGGCGCTCTGTTTGATATGGGAATTGTTGACGAAATAATCTCTGAAGCACCTGGTGGAGCGCATAGAAATTGGGAGACAACTTTTGCATTACTAACTGAATCATTAGATAAAAACATTAGAGAGATTAAGACCATAAATAGTGCGGAACTTGTAGAGTTAAGGTATAAAAAATATAGAAATACTGGAGTCTTTGATGAAGGAGAAGAAGATGAAGAAACTTAAAATGGCTTTACCTAAAGGGTCTTTAGAAGAGTCAACTAAAACTCTTTTTGAGCGTGCTGGTTTTAAGCTATATACTGGGTCAAGGAGTTATTATGTCTCAACAGACGATCCTGAATTAGAAGGCGTACTGCTAAGAGCTCAAGAGATTCCAAAATATGTAGAGATGGGAGCTTTTGATATAGGTATTTCTGGTGAAGATTGGATAAAAGAAAGTAGAGTTAAGGTTCATAGTATGTGTGACCTTGTTTACTCAAAGCAAGGGTTTAGACCAGTAAAGATTGTTCTTGCAGCCTCTAATAGTTCTGGTATAAAAAAAGCTGAAGACTTGCAAGGCAAACTTATTGCAACTGAACTTGTTAATGTAACAAAAGATTATTTAAAAAAGAGAAAAGTTACTGCAAAAGTTGAATTTTCTTACGGTGCTACAGAAATAAAAGCTGGTAACCTTGTTGATGCAATAGTCGAAATAACAGAGACTGGCAATACCCTTATTTCTCATAATCTTAATATAATTGATATTGTAATGGAGTCAGTACCTAAACTTATTGTTAACAAAAAAGCATGGCAGGATAAATGGAAAAAAGAGAAGATAGAAAACCTTGCCCTTTTATTGCAAGGTGCTCTTGAAGCAGAAGGTAAAGCAGGGTTGAAAATGAATATTCGTAAAGAAGACCTTGATTCAATCTTAAAAATTCTTCCAGCGATGAAAAACCCTACTATATCTTCTCTTGCTGATGAAAATTGGTTGGCAGTAGAAACTATTATAGATAAACTGAAAGCAAAAACCTTGATACCTAAACTTAAAAAACTTGGAGCTCAGGGAATTGTAGAATATCCTCTAAATAAAGTGATATAACTTTAAAATATAACTAAACAAAAGATTCAAAAATATTAACTCCGTAAAGGAAAGGAAGGGGATACAACAATAACCCTTCATACAAAAAAGTTCGGAGTAAAGGAGAACAAGATGCCTTGTGGTAGAAAAAGGAAAAAAAGAAAAATAAAAACCCATAAAAGGAAAAAACGTCTCGCAGCTTTAAGGCATAAAAAGAGAAAATAGCAAAATGAAATATTTATTGTTGTTTATATTGTCTGTCATTCTTATGACAGGATGCGGTCACATAGAACAACGATCAGGGTTGGCAATTTACGCAGAAGGAATTTTACACGAAAAAGCCGATAAGAAAGAAGATGCTATCAATTCATACAAAAAAGCCCTTAGACATCAAGGAGAGTCCAGTTATATATATGTCAAATTGGGTAATTTGTATGTAAAAGATAAGAATGTCGCTGAAGCTAAACGTTCTTTTTTTCGAGCGTTAAGAATTGCCCCAAATAACCATGAGGCTATGTTTGGTCTTGGTGTAGCGTATCTGCTTGAAAAGAACGAGAAACTTGCTGCTACTTATATAGAAAAAGGTCTTACATTTAAACCAGATAATCAAGCTATGAGAGTAGTTTTATGCGATCTGCTGGTCGCTTTAAATAGGCTTGATGATGCTCGTGTGCAATACGAATTTTTATTAGAAGAGTTTCCAAACAACTATTTGTTGTACTTTAATTATGGGACCATACTTGAAAAGATGGGGCTCTATGATAAAGCAGAAGAGGCGTTCCTATCTTCTGTACAACTTGTAGGTAATTTTTGGAAAAGCACCTTATCTCTTGCTTTATTGTATAGCAAGCAAAATAGGCAAGAAGAGGCAATGAAATATTTCCGTAAAGCAACCAGTTTAAATCCTCAAGACAATGTTTCTTACTCATTTCTTGCTTCGTTCTATTATAGGGCAGGAGAAAAGGAAGAAACAAAGGCTCTGCTTAGAGAAGCGTTGAACAACGGCATAAGAAATATTGAGTTTTATAATCTGTTGGGAAATATCTTTTTAGAAGAGACAAACTATCCAAAAGCAGAAGAGTATTTTAGGCAAAGTATAGCCTTGTTAGATAATGTAGCGGCAAGGTTTTATCTTGGTATTATTTATGATAAGTTAGATATGTACGATAAAATGGAAGAAGAGATGAAAAAAGCTTTAGAGTTAGAACCTGATAATGCTCTTACTCTCAACTATCTTGGGTATAGTTATCTGCTAAAAGATATCAATCTACAAGAGGCTCTGTCTATGATAAAAAAAGCGTGTAGTATTGAGCCAGATAACGGTGCTTTTCTTGATAGTCTTGGTTGGGCATATTACAAACTTGGAAATTTTAAAAGAGCAAAAGGGTATCTTGAACAGGCTGTTCTTTTAGAAAATGATGCTGAAGTATATGAACATCTTGGACTTTTATATTTTGAATTAAAAGAGTATAACAAGTCCCTTCTCTGGCTTATTAAAGCTTATGATTTAGAGCAGAGTGAATTTCTTCTAAATAAGATTGAGGAGGTAAAACAAAAAATAAAAAATGGAATTAATTAAACAAGTTTCTAAAAACCCTTCTTTAATTAAAAATTTATCTATTGAGAGTCTCAATATTCTTGCTGATGAAATAAGAAGAGAAATTATTCATACTGTCTCTTTAAATGGTGGACATCTTTCTTCTAACCTTGGGGTAGTGGAGTTGACTTTAAGTCTTCATAACCTTTTTGATATACCGCCAGACAAGATTATATGGGATGTTGGGCATCAATGCTATACACATAAAATGCTAACTGGAAGATATGAATCGTTCAGTTCTTTAAGGAAAGAAGGTGGTCTAAGCGGGTTTCCTGCCCCAGAGGAACATCTAACAGATATCTTCAAAACAGGGCACGCTGGAACAGCCGTGTCTTCTGCTGCTGGATTGAAAGCAGGGCAATCGTTACAAGGCGATAATGGTAAAGTGATTGCTGTAGTAGGTGATGGTTCTTTAACAAATGGTGTAACCTTTGAAGGTTTGAATTTTTTAGGTACTCTATCTAAAAATATTCTGGTTATACTTAATGATAACAATATGTCTATCTCCTCTACAAAAGGTGCTTTATCTTATTATCTTGCAAAATTAATAACCTCTCCAATAGTTAATAAACCTAAAGAAGAGATTGCAGAAGTGTTGAAAGCGATACCTTCGGTTGGTGAGGATATTGTAAAACTTGTAAATAGAATAGAAAAAAAGACAAAATCTCTTCTTGTTCCTGGAGTGTTTTTCGAAAAACTTGGGTTAAAATATTTTGGACCTATTGATGGACACGATTTGAGACAACTTATTGATATTTTAGCTAACATAAAAGGCATCAAAGAACCTGTGTTGTTGCATGTTGTTACAAAAAAAGGTAAAGGATATCTACCCGCTGAAGAAAATCCAACAGATTTTCATAGTGCAAGACCTTTTAATAAAACAACTGGACAGTTTATAAAAGAAGAGACTCTTACTCCCTCACCTGGAATAACTGCTGGTAAAACTCTTGAAGAAATTGCTGTTAACAACAAAAAACTTGTTGTCTTAACAGCCGCAATGGAGAAGGGGCTCGGGTTAGAAGATTTTGCTACTTCTTTTCCAGATAGATTTTATGATGTAGGAATTGCTGAGAGCCACTGTATTGTTTTTGCTGCTGGGCTTGCAAAAGCAGGTATGAAAGTTGTGGTTGCAATATACTCAACTTTTCTCCAGAGAGGGTATGACCAACTTGTACACGATATAAGTCTACAGAATCTCCCAGTAACTTTTCTGATAGATAGAGCAGGGCTGGTAGGTGAAGATGGACCAACACACCACGGAGTGTTTGATATTGCTTTCTTAAGAACAATCCCTAACATAAAAATTTATGCACCAACGAGTATTTCACATCTAAAAAATATTATTCTAAAATCTTGTGAAGAGAATGGTCCTGTCTTTATAAGATTTCCAAAGGGGTTCTTGCCAGAAACTATATCGCCATTGGATAACGATGGTAATACTTTAATTTTAGGGTGTGGTAGCATGGCTAACAATGCTCTCCTTGCTTGTCACATTCTTGAGAAAAAAGGTATTAATCTCTCTTTTTATCCAGTTAACTCTATAAAACCTCTCGAAAAAAGTGTAACAGAAAAACTCGAAAAATTTAACAATATTGTAACAATTGAAGAAAATAGTATTTCTGGAGGTTTTGGTACAGCGGTATGTGAATATATCAATAATAAAAACCTTAAAAACAGATTGTTAAGAATTGGATTACCTGATACATTTATTGAGCACGCAAAAAGAGATGCCCTTATTGATAAGTACGGGCTGTCTCCTGAAAAACTTGCAAAAAAGATAGAGGAATATATAAATGATTAAAAGTGTTTTTATTTTAGCTAACAATAAAATACCTGACATTGAAAAGAAGAAAGCCCCTATTGAAAAGGTGTTGAAAAGTTGTGGAAAAGTTGTGCAAACATCTGCAAAAGGTGTGGATTTAATTATTTCTATGGGGGGAGATGGCACCTTTTTGAAAGGTGTAAAACTTTTACAGAATAAAACGTTCATTTATGGTGTAAAGTACGGTAATGTTGGGTTCTTGACCAACAGCCCTTCTGATATAGAGAATAAACTCAGAAAGATTTTGAGTGGAGATTATATAATAACTAAACGAATGTTGCTTGATGTATCTGTTGTAAGGAATAATCAAGTGGTACTAAAAGATTTGTGTTTAAATGAGGCAGTTATATCCAAAACTGGTATAAGAATTATTGATATTAACGTAGAAGGAAAAAGAGAACATATTTTTAAAACAAGGGGAGATGGAATACTTGTTTCTACTCCTACCGGTTCAACCGCTCATGCTCTTTCTGCAATGGGACCGATTGTGGACCCTGAAGTAAAATGTTTTATCATAATCCCTTTGTGTCCGCACACCTTATCGTGGCGTCCAGTTATACTCAATGAAAAAGAAGTGTTATCAATATCTATTGCACAGAACTCTCTTCTTGCTATAGATGGTCAAAAAGAGTTTGCTTTACAAGATAAGGATACTGTAATATTAAAAAAATCTTCCAAAGTTGCAAACACAATTATGGATGAACAGCTTCTTTTTAGTAATCTTAAATCAAAATTCAACTGGAACATTTAAACAAGAAAGAGATATAGGAGCAATGGATGTTTGTAATAAAAGTTGATAAAGAAAAATGTAAAGCTTGTGGTTTATGTATAAATGTTTGCCCTAAAAATATATTTTTACCATCAACAGAATTTAATAAGATGGGGTACCATTATATTCAGATAGATAAGAAAAACATCTGCAATGGTTGTAAAAGATGTGTTCTGATATGTCCAGATGTTGCAATTGAAATATATAAAGATAAAGAAGACAAACTTTGATATAACAAATGGAGGTTTGTTATGAAGATAGGAGTAATTCCAGATTGTTTTAGGTTACCAATAAAAAGTGGAATAAAAAAGGCAGCAGAACTAAAAATAGAAGGTATACAACCTTATGCGGTACAAGGAGAACTTGACCCAAAAAATTTGTCTCAAACAGGTAGAGATGACCTTAAAAATTTAGTGGCAAGCCTTGGCTTAACAATATCAGCGCTTGTAGGGGATTTTGGTAGCCCTGGTTTTACTGACCCTAAAACGATAGATTGGAGAGTTTCAAGAACAAAAGAGGTGGTAGACCTTGCTGTTGATTTAGGAGTCAACATAGTTACTACCCATATAGGCACAGTTCCCGAAGATACAAGTGCTCCTGCATGGCAAATAATGTCTGACTCGTTACCTGAAGTTGGTACGTATGCCTACAACAAAGGGGTTGTTCTTGCAACTGAAACGGGTCCTGAAACAGCTATTCTACTTAAAAAACTTCTTGATTCAATTGGGAATCCTGGATTAAAAGCCAATTATGACCCTGCCAATCTTGTTATGGTTGTTGGTGATGACCCTGTAAAGGGAGTTTTTACACTTGCAGACTATATTGTTCATACTCACGCAAAAGATGGAATAAAACTGCCAGATGAAAACGGAAAAAGAAAGTATAAAGAGGTGCCTCTTGGGCAGGGAGACGTGGATTTTCCTGCATATCTTAACGCCCTTAAAGAGGTTGGGTATACAGGTTTTTATACCATAGAGAGAGAGGTCGGGGAAGACCCTGTGGCAGATATTATTCTTGCAAGAGATTTTTTGCGTAAACTTGAAAAAGATTTGTCTATAGAGTAACAAACATTTCTACTGGGAGTTGTTCTCGCTTATATTTTAATCTAACAATTCTTCAAACGATACATCCAGCAGAGGTTTTCTAAGCAATGGTATGTAGTTAAAATGCCACCATTCTGTTGTACTTTGGCTAAATCCGTGTTTTTTCATTGTATCTGTTAAGATGCGTCTACGTTTTATTACTTCGGGTTTTAATTTCATATATTTTGGGCTTGCTCGTTGAGTAAAGTTATCAAATTCTGTAGGCATCTCCACTTCTTTTCCAGTCATATCTACCAAACCCACATCAACAGCACTCCCTCTATTATGATGTGACCCTTTTCTTGGGTCCGCAACAAAGCGTGGGTTAGGCACAATTTTCCACATCTTCCATTGAACTGAAAGCGGGCGATAACCATCAAATATTTTTAGGCGATATCCATGTTTTTTTAAGTCTTGTTGCACATTGTTTAATTTAATAGCAACCTCTTCCAGTAGATAACATTCTGCTGAAGGATACAGCACCTGCTTTGTAAAGTTGTTGGTAGTTGCATATCTTATATCAAGAATAATATTTGGTATAATTTCCTTTACATCAACCAATCCAAACTTATATTTTTGTACCTTCTTTTCTTTTGCACTGATTTGCTCATTGGCAAAAATATTTGAAGACCTGGCAAAAGATACAAAAAATATTGTGGTAAACAGCAACGCAAACAACGTTCTTTTACATTTGATTAAATTAAAATATCTTTTTTTAGAGGATTCCATTTGTGATATGTTAGGTTTTTATTTTACAGCCATTACTCTCTGATGTTTTTTTAATCGGCCATACTTGTTTTCACCAAGGAACCATACATTTGCTTCCCCATCGCTTTTGATAAAATTAGCAGGAACAGTAAGCCGACCTTTCCTGCAATCTTCTTCTGTAATCCAAATATAGCAACACCCATAAGAGTCTTTAAGGCTCGTAAAATAGATTAAAATAGGTTTTATATTGTCCGAACTAAACTTAATATCCCAAGGTTCAGTGATTTTTATCTCTTCTGATGGTAAGCAAAAATCAAGTTCTCCTACTGAAAATTCGCAAGCAGTACTTGTTGAACCATCTTTCATTATGCAATAAGCAGTATAATCTGCACATTCAGCAAAACTTCGTTCAATAACAGAAGGGCCTGTTAGAGGAATTTCCAAAACAAGTTTATTTCCGCGTTTGATAACAAGGGTTTTAACTCCTTGAGAATCTTTATCCATTACATTAATTTTTACATTCTGCCCTTTGTGGTAAGTTACCCAATCTCCTAAATCCAGCAATAGAGTCCTGTTGATATCTGGAGTTACTGAATCTTCAGCATAGTTAGGGAATAAAAAATTTTCTGCTTTATTCTCCCCACGCCACAAATCAATATCAATAATTCTGTAGACCTTCCTCTCTTTTTCTCCAATATGTTTATTAAACTCTTCTGATGTTCGCAATAGGTTTCTTGTTGTAGGAGGCCAACTATCTTCTACCCTAACGTGAGTGGTTATATCGTCTTGCTTTACAACCTCTGTTATCAACTCTACGTGTGACCCATCATTAGGTTTTAAGGGAGGAGTAAAAATATAATCGCCAGCTTCAACTCCTTGCGAATCTTGCGGGTCAACCAGAACAACCCCATTTCTGTAAGGCGGATTATGAACACGGCTAACGTACCAGAAAGCACACTGGTAAGCGTAACTTGTAAAAGCAGAACAGACTGTACCATAATATCCTGCTGCATTTTTAACTTTTTCTGCTAACGTTTCAGTATATAAGATACTTTGAGGGTTTGCTACTGCAGCTAAAAAAGTTTTTAAAAAGATTTCAAAACCAATATACCTGCCAACATATTTTACACTTGAATAAGGCGTACCTGTATATTCATTACCTTTCTTAAAATATCCTCCTGAACGGTTGGGGAATGTGTCTGCAACAGGGGTCCACTTTACGTTGGACATAAGGTGAGAATATTCAATAGACCTTTTTTTCCATTCAGATATAATGTTGTTATTGTTTCTTTCCATTGATACTCTCCTTTCTTCCTTTTTGTATGGGGGAGAAAGCACAAAAAGAGAAGGTGTTTAGGTAAATCTTTCAAAAAATTCAGCGTTATTTGATAAATTGCAAGATCCCAGCATTATCAACTCGCCAAATTTGAGCTCCTGTAGCTACCCAAGCATACCAAGCGTCTCTTTTAGGACCACCTATGTTAAATCTAACTGAATCAAGGTCTTCAAACTTTAATTCAAGAGCTCCAAGAGGTATCTTCCATTCTGAACTCCAATGGTGTAAATCTGCGTTTATTACATTTGCCTTATATTCTATCTCTGTCTGGAGACGTTTGGATATTGAGGCAGGGATATTTAGAGTTTTGTTTACAACAAATTTGCCATCAGGATATCCCGAAAAGATATATATTGGTCCTGTCGGTGCCCCATCGTACCACCAATCTACAATATTTTGAGTAAAAGGACCTTCAATAGCAAACTCATTAAGAGATGATGAAGCTGATATGGTCGCAGGTACTCCTTGCTTTATTGGGTCGGGCATATTTTCTATACCTATGTAAAGATACTTATCGTCATAAGAAAGCCATACATAATTTTCTGTCCCTTCCCTTGTTTCCCCTGTTGTATGTTTTTCTCTTACAATTAAAGCTTTAGTCTTGTCAAGATCGAACCACTCATTCTTCTCTAATTTACCGTCTATGTTGATAGGGGTAGTTCTTCTTTTAACATTATATTGGTAAGTTTCGCTAATTTTTTTTAATGGCTGAAACTTATCTGCCGATGAAGCCACAACAGAGGGTTGTAGTGCAAATTCTTCTTTATAATATTTTCCCACTGGCAAGCGGTTAACAGGCCAACTGGCACGTAGTGGGCTGTCATAAACCCCAATTTTTTTGAAAGATATAGGCATACATCCAATACTTCCGTATGCAGGAGAACCAGGCCTTAATCTCATATCTAACTGGTTTATGTCAAACAAGAGAGGGTCGCCGTCGTCCCAGTTGTTTCTCAATATATTCTTGTCCATTTTGACAGAAGCGTGTGTTGAGAGAGGTGGGGTTTCAACGTTGATGTTTCTCTCAATAGAGTTTTTTTCGTTCCTTGCAAGAGGGAGTTTATCTTCAAAAAAGATTGTCATTTGAGGGTACCGAACACTCCACGGAGGTTGCTTGAAATTGAACATTCTCAAATGGTTTTCTGCTGTTGGTATCAAGGTATTTAACCTTGTGTGATCAAATATCCAAGATCGGTCATTAAGAGTTATACCTATGTTGTTATCAATCAATAGATTGTTCTCTATACGATTATCTGGTCCGTTTACATACATAGCTCGTTCTGTGTTGCGATAAAGAATGTTGCCTTCTACTGTCATACCGCTATTTATTGAATCTATATAGATTCCAGTAACCTGGTGTGTCTTAATTGGTGAAGAGTGTTGGGTAATATGGTGTATAAAATTGTATCTCATAATATTACCTTTACTCATAAAACGGAAAGGTAATCCGTATGTATATATTGCACCACCGTCTCTGGCTTCATTTGTTACATCATAAATTTCGTTATACTCAATGATATTGTCATTACCAGCAAAAGTCATAGAGTTGTAAGTTGTATCAGAAAGAATGTTGTGAGATACTCTATTACCAGAACCATTAACAATTGTTACTCCAAACCTGTTACCACCGTGGCTAAATCTGTTAAATCTATAGATATGATTGTTTTCTACAAGATTACTTGAAGGTATAAGTTTAGCTCTATCTCCGTTGTTTTTTATTTGAATTCCACCTTCTCCTGTATCGTATATATCGCACCCTATTACGCTGTTGTTCCACCCACCATCGAGCATTATGCCTAACACTCCAGTATTCCGTATCGTTGTACCTGCAACAAGGTTGTTGTTACTATTATCGATATTTATTCCGTTCTGTCGGGTACCTTCAATGGTCAACTGATAAAAAAGAATATTGGAAACATTGTTCATTTGTATAATAGGGGTCTTAATTGTTGAAATGAATATTTCGTCACCATCAATCTTTTTAGGAGGGTAGAAATAGAGTTTTCCTGTATCACTATCAATATAAAATTCCCCCGGGACAGAAAGTTCTGAAAGTATATTGTAAAAATGGTACGGAGCGTCTACCCTGACAGGCATACCTGCTTTACGTTTTTCAGAGGTTCTCATATCTGGAGATAAATGTATAATTTTATTGTCTGTATCTATTGAGAGGACTTCTGTGTGTATCTTATCCCATTGATATAAAAAATATCCTACTGTCCAGATATTTTTTTCTTCCTTCCACTTTAAAGGTATATCATCAGAATACTTAAAACGTCCTCTCTGTATGTTGTAACTGCTTATTTTACCATCTCCATAGGGAGTGGTTAAGTCAAACACTCTAAGCCAGCCTTCTTTAGGCCAACGTACTAAATTCATTGGTTTTGTGTTAAAAAATAGTTCAGTTGTACTTATATCAGAATCAATGCCTGTAACGCCTCTGTTCTGTAATACACCGTAATCTGTTATACCTTCCTTTTTTAGGTCGCATACCCAGATTTTACCAAGCGTTTCCTCTGGTAGCCTTTTTAATATGTTGGTATCTTTGAGAACCTCAAACTGTTTTAATTGTTTGCCACCTATAATACGAACTTCTTCACCTGGATAACTTCTATAAACAATAGGTGCTACCTCCGTTCCTGAATCCTGTTCACCTTCAAAGATCAACCCTTCATCAAGAAAATATTTTCCAGCTCTAAGATATACAGTTATTCCGTTTTTAGGTAGGCCTTTGGTTGCTTTTATTTTACGAACCTCTTCTTGTGCTCGTGTTATGGTTGCGAAAGGCGTATCTTTATCTCCAGAATTTGTATCTCTTCCGTTGTTTGTTGATACATATATTGATTGTTTAGGGGAATTTATACGCTTAATAAGTTTTTCTTGCCTACTTTGTAAATTTTGCCCATCTTTTAAATTTTTTATTGCTTCAAGTTTATCAACTATATCACGTCTATAACTTTCATTTGGAAACGTTTTTGTTTCCTCTTTCAACAACATTTTCTCGTAAATTTTTTTTGCTGTACTGTAACGTTTTGACTTGGTATATGTATCAGCTGAAAACAGGTTTGCCATCAAGATATGCTGTTCAAGGGCTTCTCTTCTTTTTGTTATCAAGGTATACACTTTGCGAGCGTTGGTGTAATCTTTTTGTTCAGTAAAAACTTCTGCCTGCCTAAACAATCCGTATATTTTGTAATACGGAAATTGTTTTAAATCGGGTAATTTTAAAAGTTTTTCGTATGTTTTAAGAGCCTTCTTATAATCTTTTTCTAACACATAACTTTCGGCTATATTGGATAGAGCAAGATATTCAAGAAAATCTACTCCTTTAAGTTGGTTTAATTTTTCATACTCACTACGAGCATTTTTATAATCACCTGATTTTATATAATCATCAGCTCGACTAAAGATTTCTTTTATATTAACTATTGCGTTTTCTGCACCTAACCGATACTCTGCGTCCTTAATCTTCTTCAATGCTTTCTCTTTCTCTGTATCTGTTCTGGCAAGTTTTAGTGCTTGATTTAAAAGGTTTACCGCTGCTTCAAAATCACCTTTTATTATGTTTTGGGCAGATTGGTTGTAAGCATCATCAAAATTAAGTAGTTGGAGGGTTTTGATATGTTCTACCTGCGGATAATCAAAATATACACCTGTTTTGCTTATAAGAGCAACTTTTACTGAGTTGACCCGTTTTTCTCTAAATGTTTCAGGTATAATTATGGTGCCTTTAACTTCAGTCCATTCTTGACCTATTTTTTTCGATGTTACATTTATTGTAGAAATATAAGTTATTCCACCATATTCATTCTTCTGGTAGGCATATAAAGATGTAGATACATCAGGTTGGCCGGTATCACTTTTTGCGTAGAAACTTATATTGATTTTATCACCTGCGTAAACATCTATAACATTGTCTATTGCAAGATGCCCTTTAAGATATACGTATTTATCACCTTTGTATGCCTCCTTGGGGTCATCGATAATCTTATATTCTATCTTACCTGTTGTGGCACCAGGGTTGGGCTTCCAGTTTTGAGGAAAACGTACAGGAGGTGGGAATGACCAAGAAAATAATAAGGTGTTTGAAAGAAGTGCTGCTAAAAATAAAAATATATAAACCTTTTTTATTTGTCTGGCCATAAAACCTCCTATTGGTTTACACAGAGGGAAAGTGTGAAGTGTTTATTGATGTTATAACCAACTTTAAGTTAATCTATTTTATTGCCATTACAGCTTTTTCTTTTTTTAACCTACCGTACTTGTTTTCACCAAAAAGCCAAATACGAGTTCTTCCTTCTGAATCGATAAGGTTTGCAGGTATATTAAATTTACCGTTTTTTCGGTCCTCATCGTTAATCCATACCTTATACTTTCCATCTACTTTGGAGATATGAGCCATTACAACCTTTAAATTATTGGAACTAAATTCTACTTCGTATGGTTCAGAAAGTTTTAATGTGTCTTTAGATAGTTTTAAATCTAATTCACAGATAGAAAATTCGCAAGCTTGACTTAAAGAACCGTCTTTCATTACACAATGTGCAGTATAATCACCACATTCTGCAAAAGTTCGCTCAATAATCCCTGGACCTTCCAAAGGTATCTCTTCAATGAGTTGCTCGCCTCGTTTGATAACAAGTGATTTTACACCTTGAGAATCTCTGTCCATAACATTTATTTTAACAGTATCTTCCTTATTATAAGGAACCCAATCCCCTAAGTCCAGCAGAAGAACTCTATTGATTTTTGGTGTAGCTGAATCTTCTGCATAATTGGGGAACAGATAGTTTTCTGCCCTGTTTTCTTCTCTCCATAAGTCAATATCTGTAATCCTATAAACTCTTCTTGCTCTTGCTTTTATGTGAGAGTTAAAGTTTGCTGTTGGTCTAAGCTGGTTTCGTGTTGTTTTGGGCCAACTATCCTCTATCCTTACGTGGGTTACAACACCATTTTTTTTCACTACCTCGGTGATAAGTTCAACGTGCACACCGCTTCTTGTGCCTTCTCTCGGTGGCGTATAAATAAAGTCACCTACCTCTACTGCTTGAGCATCGTGAGGTTCTACCAACTCAAGACCTTTACGAAAAGGCGGTATATGTATAAGGGCAGTATACCAGTAAGTACATTGGTACGCATAACTTGTAAAATTGGAACAAACTAAACCGTAATAAGTTGTAGCTTTGCTTACTCTACCTTTGAGGGTTTCGGTATATAAGACGCTTTGAGGGTTCTCAACTGCAGCCAAAAAAGTTTTTAGGTATATTTCAAACCCAATATATCTCCCAACAGTTGACACCCCTGAGTAAGGAACTCCAGAATATTCTACGCCTTTCTCAAAATATCCAGCTTTCCATGGCATAGTATCAGCAACAGGTGTCCACTTTACTCCTGATAGGATACGAGCATATTCAGCAGCTTTCTTCTTCCATTCAGGTAAAGATAATTCTCCTTTGTTCTCTGCCTGTTTGGCATCATTCGCAAATAGGTGAACAGATGGGCATAAAAAAAAGATTGCTAAAATCAATAATAGAGATGATATTCCACTTCTTTTTGCTATATTGCCGTTTTTTCTACTGTTTGATGAGTGATCTAAAAACATAAAGAACCTCCCTTGGGAAAGAAATATAATTTAAAATTTCTAAGTTTTGTTTTCATACAAACTTTATCATATTTATTTGTATTATGTCAAGTGTTTTATACTTATTTACGGTATGTATTTTAAAATAAAAAGAGGCAGTAGTGAGGAGCATAAACTATAATTACTATAGTAACCAAAAGAGTATTAGGGTCAACCAATATCCATAGTATCAGAGAGAAGGTTATCTTTGACTGCAAGCAGACCAATCAATTTATATATCAGTTTTGCTGCTAAAAAAGAAGATGGAGTGACATTTTTTTGTGGTGCAAGTTCAACCACATCAAAACCTACAATATTGATATCTTTTCTTAAAACAAACTGACGAAAAAAACCTATAGTCTGGTTCCAGTAAAACCCACCAGGTTCAGGGGTTCCAGTTTCAGGTAATATTGATGGGTCTAAGAAATCTAAATCAAAAGAAAGGTAATAATTTCCCGCAGGGAGCATTTTATTTAAAACTTCGCCCCATTTTTCTGCCATCTGGTAAGCAAATAAAATTTTTATAGTATCTGTTTGATTTATGAAATCTTGTTCTTCTTTACTTATACTCCTAACTCCAGCTGTCCATATTTTACAACCTAACTCTGAGATTCTTCTCATTACACAAGCGTGGCTAAATTTGGTTCCTTGATATTGGTCTCTGAGGTCAGAGTGTGCATCGAAAGAAAGAACCTTTAAGTTAGGGTATGTTGATAAACAAGATTCAACCAACCCTAATGAAACCGTATGTTCTCCCCCTAAACCTATTATTCGTTTGTTTTCTTTGAGGTACTTTGTAGAAGCTTTTTTAATATCTGCTACCATCTGTTTTATGCTTTTGTAATTAGGTGGCACCTCTGGTAAGGTTTTTACTCCAACAAGGTACGGTTCTGCTTTTAATTCCTCATCATATAGTTCCACATAATTGGAAGAAGCAATAATTGATGAAGGACCATCTTTTGTGCCTGCTAAACAAGATGTCGTTGCCTCAAAAGGGATAGGTAATATAAGAAAACGTGCCTTTTTGAGACTAACATCCGGTATACCAAGAAAATTATACTGGTCCATTTTATCCCCTCATTTTTTTTAGTCAGGGAACAAAAACAGCAGCAGAAATTACGGTAGTCCAAAGTCCGTTCTTATCTCCAATAGCTGATTGGGTAAGATTGGTAGTTTTTACAATTTCACCTGACATCTGCCAAATTTCTTTCTTTTCATCGTAGGATGAATCAGGGTCAAACTCTACTCCAAGAATAGTTGCCAACATTGTCGCTGCAAGGTCTTCTGAATAGTCGCCAGCTTTATCATCAGTTTCGCCAAAGCCTTCGTGCTCAGAAAGGTATCCATACTGGTTTTTATCTTTAGGTATAGCAACTCCAACTGAAGCTGTGATAAGCCTATGAGGTTCGTTGGTCTGGTTTCTGCTTAACACTGTAAAAACAATCTGTCCAGGAGATAAGAGAGATAATCCTTCTTTTTTTGATATTAATTTACAGTGTGGTGGAAAAATACTTGATATAGATACAAAATTAAAGTGAGCAATACCTGCTTTTCTTAAAGCCAGTTCAAAACTTGTTAATCTTTCCTTATGCTTTCCAACGCCTTTTGTCAAAAACATTTTTCGGGGGACCATTTCTAATCCTTTCATTTTATTCTCCTTTTGATTATTTAATTTAACATTATTAATATTTACTCATCCTTGATACAGAGTGGGTCTTCACCTAAATAATCTCCGCTTACACTATAGGCTAATGCCCTGCATCCTAAACAGTCCTCTATTATACACGTTTTACATTTTCCTTTCAAGAGGAACCTGTTTTTTAATTTTTCAAGAACAGTAGAGTTTTTCCAAACCTCTTCCATTGATTGGTCTTTAAGATTCCCGATAGTTAATGGAAATCTTCTACAAGGAAAAACCGAACCATCTGGCATTAATGCAATACCATCTTTTGCAACTATACAGGGGGCACCAAAAAGATTTAAATCTGTACCTTCTTTATCAACCATAAAACCTCTATAAGGAGCAAGTTCACAAAGATTATCTTCCAGCCTACAAATCTTGCAAAGCAGTTTCAAAACCTCTCTCCACTCATAAAGTGAAATAAGTTTTTCTTTCATCAATGCTCCCCTACCCCAAGGGATAAACCTTTCAAATATAGTTGTTTGCAGGTTATAATTGTTCATAAACGGAACAACTGCATCTATTTGGCTTAGGCTTCCAGAAAAAAGAGTGAACATAAGAGTTTTTTCAAAAGAAACATCTTTTAACAATCCACAAGTCTCAATAAATCTATTATAAGTATTAACTCCTCTTATATATTCATAAGATTCTTTAGTTAGCCCCTCAGCAGAAATTTTTAACGAAAAATTTTTAAGTCGTTCAAGTTTGCGAATTTTTGAGGCATCTACAAGAAGTCCATTAGTAATAATTCCAGTCTTGATAACACTTTTAGATTGGTTTATCATAGATATCAGGGGTTCCCAATGTTTGTAGAGAAATGGCTCACCGCCAGTAATATCTATTACAAGTTTTTTGCCGTTTTTGGAGGCAAAATTGGTAATATTTTCAAAAACCTTTTGCAAACAATCAAAAGACAACTCACTATCTTTAGCAAACTCTGATTGATAGCAGTGCCTACATCTAAGGTTACAAAAATCTGTTATATGCCACTGAATATGAAATGTATTTTCCATTTTTACGCCTTTATATTATAATATAATTATTTACTATTAGAAGCAATAAAAATAATGAGGACAAAATTATGTTTAAAAACTTATCTTTAAAATCTTTTAATATTAATACCGGTTTACGGGAATCTTTACGGCTTGCTAACCTTGGAAACTTTGAAGGGATAGACTTGAATATTTTAGATGTAGAAGCACTTTGTCAAACCCACTCAGTTAATTACGTTAAAGGAATGTTGGACTCTTTTAATATAAAACCAGGGGTATGGAATTTATCCTCTGACATAACTTTAACGGATGCAGGCTTTACAGCAAATATAGATAAACTTACATCTCTTGTTGAGATATCTGAAAAAATTGGAGCCAACAGATGTGTGTTATCTCTTCCAGTGGGTTCAGACACTACCTCTTGTGAAGATTTTTCTAAAATGTTTCCAGAACGTCTAAATGTACTCGCCAAAAGATTCAATGAATATAATTGCAGTATTGGTGTTGAGATTGTGGGGAAACATAAATCTGTAAAACCATATCAACATATTTACAGATTTACTACAAGCCAGATATATTCCTTTTGTAAAGAAGCAAATATCACAAATGTGGGAATTGTTTTGGATACTTTCCTTTTAGACCAAGAATCAAACAATCAAGATATACTGCAACAATTTGAAACCAAAGATATTATCTCAGTAAAAGCAAGCGATTCTGATAATAACAAAAAGATAAGAAACCTCCCAAGACAAACCAATGTAATTGACCTACCTTTTATTATGCAAACATTACGAAATATTAGGTACAACGGACCTATAACCCCTATATCTGACGAACCAAGAGTGTTCTCTTTTCCTAACGAGATTGCTGTGATTTTAGCTGGTGGATATCTCACTAGACTATGGAAAGATAGTTTTACAAAAACAGAGGATTAACCCAAGCTTTTTTATTATTCTTATCTGTAATTTCTATCCTTAAATATTTTTCTGTTCCTTTTATTTGATATTCAGCTTCATTTATCTCAGCATTATCTGCTGAAACTCTTCTACCTCTACCATTGTGTCCTATAAAATCTGCCGTTAAAGCAGAATCAAACTTTATATGAATAGTTGTATCGTTTAATGTACAACTATTTATCAATACTCCCGTTGAAGAGTAAAAACTACCTAACTCAATTGCTTCCAGTATGCCTTCAAGAGTTAACTCCTCAGCTTTTACCATTATAAAACCTCCAAACAGAGCGTTTTCTCTATGGGTATCATCTGAAGCAAACCCAAGTATTTGTTTGCCTGTCTGAAGAATGTCATCAAAGTGGACAGTTGAAAAACCTTTACCTTGAGAAACGTGGCATACATTATTATAAATTTCAATACCAATATATTTGTCAAGAGCAATTAGGTCATTGGAAGGAGTCCCTCTCCAATAAGGATGAGCCATTATAGCCAGTCCATTCTGCTCAACTATTTCATTTATAATTTTCTGGTCAGACATACCTGTTTCATCAAACTCTTCTTTAAGGTTTAGCCCAACTATATGAGATTTATTACTCATTTCAGAGCTCGGAATTAATAATAGGTCGTCTGGTTTTTCAGATACAGTTGTAATTTTATGGTGGTCGGTAATAGCAATAAAATCGTACCCTTGCTCTTTATATAGTTTGCATATCTCTTCCGGGGAAAACACTCCATCTGAGTTTGTGGTATGAGTATGAAGATTCCCTTTATACCAATTACCTTTTCTCTCAAACGGATTACAAAACATCATTTCATCCTCCTTTAAGTTTATGTTTATACTCCTACCTTTGTTTTTTTCGTTAAAAAAGTATGTGTTTAGGAACGAATTACGAGGTGCTACTACAACTCAAGCAAGAATCGGGCTGTTAACAAAAGGTTCAAGCCTTTTGTTCCCCTACTCTGAGCCTGTTGAACCCTTCGGAGACGCTCTTTGTGCAGAAGG
>JALNXB010000035.1 GCA_023230585.1 bacterium | reverse complement strand
TTCCATTTTTTCTCCTTACTCCAAGTTTGTTTAAAGAGGAGTTTACCAATTTATCCTTTTTTATTGTAAGATTTTTGGTAAGATAATTATTGTTTTTATTAAATTCATTGCACAAACCGCTAATTACAAAACAGATTGTTCTTCTTATCAATTTTGCCTTTTTTTAGTTGCAATAAAAATACAAAGCAAATACTGTTTTTGGAAAGAAATTTGAAAAACCAAATGGTTAGCTACGCCAAGCAAAGTAGAATCTTGAATAATTTTCAAGCAAACGCTTTTTACAGGTGAGAAATAAAACTATTTTTTTCATATCACAATTTTAACATAGAATAAATATCTGTCAAAAAATTTTATTAAAGAAACTTTGAAAGAAGATTCTGTGCGTTTCTATAAAAAATATCTCTCCGTGCATCATCGTTTATATATGCACCTAAAACTGAACCAATATAATAATGGTAACTAAACCAAGGGAAATCCGTGCCAAAAAGTATTCTATCTGACCCTACCTCATCTACAAATCTTTCAAGCACACCTCTATCATCAAGCACAGCACACAATTCAAGATATAGGTTTGGGAACCTTTTCACCAACTCAATAGCACCACTCCAATTTCCATGACAGGAATGTCCCATCAGAATCTTTGCACCTGGATATTTTTCAGCAACCTTCTCTATTACCACAGGTCCGTCAAATTGGCTACTGCCCCACGTATGAAGTAGAACAAGAAGTTTTTTCTCATCAGCATACCTCCACGCCTCATTATAAACACCTTCTGAGATAGGAATCTTGTGATAGTCAGCAAGAAATTTAAATCCAACAAAAATATCACTATTCTTTTCCATATTTTCAATATCTTTCAGCGCTTTATCAGGATAACGAGGGTTAATACCGCAATATGCTTTCAACATATCGGGATATTGTTTTACAGCTTCAATGTTTGCAATATTACCAATATCAGGAGCTAACAAAGCAGAGTGGTGACAAAAGACAAGTTTTTTTACATTAGCAAGTTTCATACGTCTTATCGCCTCATCCAACTCAACAGATGGAAAAGTTATAGCATACCAATTACCCATATGTCCATGCATATCATAAATAGGGCAATCTTCAACCGTTCCATTTACAAAAAACTTTTCATACAATTGAGATTTCACAGTTTCACCCCAGAAATTATTCTTTCCAAGTTAAGAGAAGCTATATTCTTTTTATCTTCATCAGAAATTTCAGAATGTATTAACTGGAGAGTATTTGATTCCATATATGTTTCTGGAAAACCTGTTCCAAATAAAAGATTTTTAGAACCGTTCTTCTTAACAACAAACTCAATGTTCCCTTCATGTAAAGAAAGCATACTTGTTTCTACATAAAAATTAGGGTATTTATCCATAAGCGGGAGAATGTTTCTTAAAGGACTCCAACTTCCCAAATCACTCACAACACAGGTTAGATACGGAAAATCTGACATAATACTATAAATCTTGTCCCAATCACTATCTACCCCTTTAGATAGAGAGAGAAAAAAAGGTATCTTTCTTTCAGATACCTCGTCAAGAAATGGTCCCATTGACACCCTGTTAATAGAAAATTTCTGAAATTTCGGAAAAGCCCTTAATCCGAAAATATTGTTCTCTTTCATCTTTTGAAAAAACCCGTCCTGTATGACCTCTCCTGTTTGAGGAGGAAGAACAGTCCAAGTCCCAAAAAGCCTCTCTTTACCCTTAATCTCGTTTATAAGAAGTTGGTTTCCATAAACTGGTGAACTATTATGCTGAGAAATATGCCAAACCATAGATTTCTCAACTTCTGCTTCATCCATTGCTTTAATAAGTTTATCACCTGTTTCAACAGGTTTAAAAGCACCAGCAAGCATTGGAGAACCAATATAGACGTTTGAATCAAAAAACTTTATTTTTTCCATTTTAATAAACCCCTTTACCTTTTTTTAATATTATACTTACCACAAAACTTAAAAATCTTTTCATTTAAAATTTGTTTAAAGAAATTTTGAGAGAAGATTCTGTGCGTTCCTATAAAAAATATCTCGTCGTGCATCATCGTTTATAGTTGCCCCCAGTACAGAACCAATATAATAGTGGTAACTAAACCAAGGAAAATCTGTGCCAAAAAGTATTCTATCTGACCCTGTTTCATCAACAAATCTTTCAAGCACACCTCTATCATCAAGCACTGCACACAATTCAAGATATAGGTTTGGAAACCTTTTTACCAACTCAATCGCTCTACCCCAATTTCCATGACAGGAATGTCCCATCAAAATCTTTGCACCTGGATATTTTTCAGCAACCTTCTCTATTACCACAGGACCATCAAATTGGCTATTGCTCCACGTATGTAATAGGACAAGAAGTTTTTTCTCATCAGCATATCTCCACGCCTCATTATAGACTCCTTCTGTAATAGGAATTTTGTGATAGTCAGCAAGAAGTTTAAATCCAACAAAAACATCACTATTCTCTTCCATATTCTCAATATCTTTTAGCGCTTTATCAGGATAATGAGGGTTAATACCGCAGTATGCTTTCAACATATCAGGGTACTTTCTCACAGCTTCAATATTTACAGCATTACCTATCTCTGGAGCATTTAAAGTAGCGTGGTGACAAAACAAGAGTCTTTTTACATTAGCAAGTTTCATCCGTCTTATCATCTCGTCCAATTCAACAGAAGGATAAGTTATAGCATACCAATTACCCATATGTCCATGCATATCATAAATAGGACAATCTTCAACCTTCCCGTTTACAAAAAACTCCTCATATAATTTAGATTTCATAGTATCACCTCAGAATTATTCTTTTTTAGTGAAATATCCACACTTAATCCTGAACAACAAACTTCTCAAGATACCTCAAAGAAAGAATCAACCCTTCGTCTTCTCTTTTTGCGGTTGCAGTATCTCGGTATACTTTATCGTGCCAACCTTCAATATTAAGGTCGTTACTATATCCCTGTTTATGCAATTCCTTGATTACAAGGTTCCAATCTGTATCCCCAAACCCAGCAAAACAATGTTCAACAACCCCCGGGTACCATATACCATAAACATCAAGCAATTCCTTGTTAATATGGGCATCTTTTGCATGAATATGATATATTCGGCTACCATATTTCTTCAAGTTCAAAAGAGGGTCAATAAATAAGCATATTAGATGACTCGGGTCCCATTCCAACCCAATAACCTCCGAATTTACTTCATTGAAAGCCAAATCCCACATCTCTGGAGTGGAGAAGAAATTTATACCTCCGCAAGGAGTATAAAACTTGCCCATAGGGCAGTTTTCAAAAGCTATCTTAATATTATGGTCTTCAGCAAACTTGGCATGCTCACCCCAAAGTTCCTTATATTTAGAAATACTCTCCTTAAGAGGTTGACCTACCACTCTACCCGAAAAACCAGCCACAACCTTCACCTTCATTTTTTCTGCAAGTATAATAACATTCCTTACAAGTTTCTTATATTCATCTTCTTTCGATTCATCCATAATATTTACGTAAAAACCTGCCAAACAAGATATCCTTATGTCTCTCTCATCACAATAGTTTTTTACTTCCATTGCTTTTGCTTCCCAATCAGGATTACCTGGGAAAAAATCGTCTGTAGGAGAAACTCTCAATTCACAACACCTAAACCCTTCTTTTTTAGCAAAAGATATTCTTTCCTTGATAAAATTGGTTAAAAAACCTATTCTCATATTACCCTCCTTCGTTATTCAATCTTGTCAGAATATGATAATACAGTTATAATAAATGTCAAATTTAAAGCATAAGAAATACTAAAAAGGAGAATAATGGATAGCAAAGATATTATACTCAAAAATAAAGCTCGTATTGTATATAAAAGGATACCTCAATATCACTCAGTTTCTGTGGGAATGTTCATCAAAGCTGGAAGCAGGTTTGAAACAGAAGAAAATTCAGGGGTTTCTCACCTCATAGAACACCTACTGTTTAAAGGCACAAAAAAAAGAAGTTGTAATAGCATAAAAGAAGAGATAGAAGGTGTTGGAGGAACGTTTAATGGTTTCACATCGGAAGAGATTACCTGTTATTGGATAAAAATTTTGGGAGACTATTTCGACCTAAGTTTTGATGTTCTTTCAGATATGATACAAAACCCTTCAATGAAAAACGAGGATATAGAGAAGGAACGCCGAGTTGTTCTTGAAGAAATCAATATGTATAGAGATATACCTGCAAGATATGTTTTTGAGGTTTTTGACAGACAACTTTTTGATAACCACCCACTTGGACAACCAATAGCAGGAACGCCTGAAAGCGTTAAAGGCATGAGTAAAGAAAATATTCTAAATTATATGAAAAACTGTTATACCTCTGAAAATATTGTTGTTAGTATTACCGGTAATGTTTCAGAACAGCAGGTTGTTGAAACATCAGAAAAGTATTTAAACTCACTAAAAAGCAAGAATGAAAATATGTGTACCGAGTGGACAAAAAAAACGTCAGGTCCTTCTCTAAAAAATATATACAAAAAGACTGAACAGACCCATATAGCTATGGGAGGAATTGGAATTTCACGGTTGGATGAAAAAGATTACGTCTTAAAAGCCTTAAATGTTATATTTGGCGGTAATATGAGTAGTAGACTATTCAACAGAATTAGAGAAGAAATGTCTCTTGCTTACGCTATCAGAAGTATGACAAGTTCTTATAACGACACAGGAAGTTATGTTATTTATGCAGGAGTCTCCCCTGAGAACACCGAAAAATGTATATCTGCTGTTCTTGATGAAATGAAAAAAATTAAAGATCACGGTATATCAGAAAACGAACTGGCTCGAGCAAAAAAATTCCTTTCTTCTCAACTTTTAATGGGGCTTGAAGATAACCTTGAATATATGCTCTGGATTGGGGAACAAAAGTTGATGAAAGATTCTGTGACTACAAAAAAGAAGATATTAAAACAGATAGAATCAGTATCTACAAAAGATATAAAAGAACTTGCAGAAACACTATTTAAACCTTCAAATTTTTATGTTTCACTTATAGGGCCACAGGCAGACGAGTCAGAAATCTTAAAAGTAGCGTCAAAACTTTAAAGGAACAAGTAATGGAATATATTTCAATAAAACAGAACCTTTTATGTAAAAAGTATTTTAAGTTATTTACATCATTAACAACATTAAAAAAGTTTTCTTTAGCGTTTGGGTTTGCTATTCTAACTGGCATATCAGCCCAATTTTTCATAAAACTACCCTTTACTACAGTTCCTTTAACCAGCCAAGTACTTGTAGTACTTTGTTCTGGTCTTCTGTTAGGTAAAACTTTTGGTGCAATAAGCCAGATACTATACTTAGCAGGAGGTTCAATTGGAATACGTTGGTTCTACTTATCTCAATCTGGTCTATTTAGACATACAACCGGCTACATCATAGGGTTTATAGTAGCTTCATATATTATAGGTTTTTTAACAGAAAGAAAAGATTCTGCTGCCAACAGAATGGTTTCAATGTTTATAGGGGTTCTTATTATCTTAACTTTAGGAACTCTTTGGCTATCTATTTTTCAGCAGATTTCTTTAACTAAGGCTTTTACTTTTGGCTTTATACCTTTCTTACCATTAGACCTAATAAAAGCATATTTTGCAGGGGCAGTTATCAATTTAATTAAAAAAGAATGGAGTTTAAGATGAGAAAATATAAAATAGCCGTTGTCGGTGCTGGAATGGTTGGAAAAAAAATGATAGAGATTCTCCTTGAAAGAGATTTTCCTTATAGTGAAATAAAAATACTTGCAACAAGAGACAGAGAAGAAGAGATAGCTGGAAAATCTTTTAAAGTTGAAAAGACAGAACTTTCATCTTTTGAAGGGGTTGATATTGCTCTTTTTGCAGGGACAGAAGGAGAAAGAGGCGCAAGCCAGGTGTTTGGATGGGAGGCAGTCAAGAAAGGTGCAATAGTCATTGATAACGGAGGCGACTTCAGGATGGACCCATTGGTTCCTCTTGTTGTCCCTGAGGTTAATAGCCACCATTTAAAAAAACATAAAGGTTTTATATCAAGCCCTAACTGTTCTACCATACAGATGGTTATGGCTATCTACCCTATACACAGAGAATATACAGTAGAAAAAGTTATAGCAACAACTTTCCAGGCAGTATCAGGTACAGGCAGAGACGCACTTGAAGAATTGGAAACACAGGTAAATTCTTATGCAAACAGAGAACCTATAACAAAAAAAGTATACCCTCACCAGATTGCTTTCAATTCAATACCTCAGATAGGTAGCCTTTCTGAAGAGTTTCCAGGATACTACTCAGAAGAAGTCAAAATGATAAAAGAGACCCAAAAAATACTAACTTCTCCTGATATGCATATCTCTGCTACTTGCGTGCGTATACCTGTCTTTAACGCTCATTCAGAGAGCATTACATTACAGTGCAAAAAAAGACCTGACTTAAAAAGAGTTAAAGAACTTCTCAACTCTTTTGCTGGTAATTCGGTTATTGATGAACCTTCAAAATCGCTCTACCCTACTCCACTTGAAGTATCTGAAAAAAACGAGGTTTTTATAGGAAGAATCAGGGAGAACCCAGCTTTAGAGAATGGTATAGATATGTGGGTTGTGTCTGACAATATAAGAAAAGGGGCAGCTCTTAACACTATCCAGATAGCAGAACATCTTATAAGAGAAAAGTAACTGTATACAAGGATAAATAGATAAAAGAAAAGCGTATGTGGTGTCTACTCACTCTGGGACTACGGCGCATACACCTTCCCTTTTTTTGCCTTCTACCCAATGGGGATGTTTGGTGTAGTAAGTCCCTAAGAGTTTGCAGAGAGGTTAATGGGATGAGGCTTGTCCGCCGAAGCTTGTATTGTAGCGTAGGTGGAGGTGCAGTTAGCAACTTAACCAAAAACGAAAGACGTAATGATAAGGATGAAGATTCCCCTTGCATGTCATTCCGGACTTGATCCGGAATCTCGTTTTTGCCACTTCTGTTACGTGAGTTAGGTTAGAGATTCTAAAACAAGTTCAGGATGGTAAAACGGGCAGGGAGAAGAGTGTGTGGGTGATTTGCTGATATTTACTAAAATCAAAAAAAACTAATACTTTATAAGAGAAAATATATCATAACCTTTCAATTTATCAATTCCTTTCAAATCTTTCAATTCTATAAGAAAAAGAAACTTCTCTACTATGGCTCCAGCTTTTTCTATAAGTGCACAAGTTGCTTTTGCTGTTCCGCCAGTTGCAAGTAAGTCATCTACTATAACAACTTTTTCACCAACAGAAAGAGCGTCCTTATGCATCTCAATAACATCAGTACCATATTCAAGAGCATACTCCATACGGATTTTTTCTGCTGGTAGTTTGCCAGATTTTCTAACAGGGACAAAACCCACTCCCAACATATAAGCAAGCGCACCACCAAATATGAAACCTCTCGCTTCTATAGCCACAATTTTTGATATATTAGAAGGTATCTCTGCTTTAAACAGATTTAAAGCCTCCTGCAACCCTTTTGGATCTTTTAGGAGGGTAGTAATATCTCTAAACAAGATACCTTCTTTAGGGAAATCAGGTATTGTCCTGATTAAGTCTTTCATCTCTTTCATTTTTTATTTCTTCCCACTCTTTCTTAAGTTTCTTTAAAGCAATCTTTTTTATCTGGTGTACCCTCTGTCTACTAACATCCATCTTCTCTGAAATTTCCTTGTAACTGTGTTGCACACCATCTTCAAGACCGTAATATAGTTCCAACACTTTTATCCAGGTGTCAATATTAGCTCTCTTCTCTTTATCTTTAAGCCGAGAAAATATGTTTGCAAGAATATCTTTATTATTCAAAACTTCCCAAAACCCAGGGTCGCCACTCCTTTCAAAATCTATAACCTCAAAAAGGTCAACCTCTTTCTCGCCATCATAATACCCAGAAGATATAACTCTAACTTGACCTGAATACTTTTTCAATTTTTTAATAATTTCAGGAGTTAGTTTTAACTCTTCAGCTATCTCTTTTTCGGTAGGAGTTCTACCGTGATTAAACATATAATCTTTTTTCAGTTCTTCCAATTTTTCTTTAAACTCTTGATACCTTTCTGGTATCTTCAAAACCTCAAACTCTTTCATTATTGCTCTCAATACAAATCTTTTAATCCAAAAATATGCATAAGTACCAAACTTAACATTTTTTCTAAAATCAAACTTTTCAAGAGCTTTAAGAAGCCCCATATTGCCTTCAGCTATAAGGTCTGCCAATATATCGGAAGAAAAAGCATAACGTTTTGCAAGGTATATTACAAGACCTTGATTTTGTTTAACAAAAGTCTCTTTTGCTTTTCTATCTCCCTTTCTAATCAATTTTATCATTTGTATCTCTTCTTCTTGAGTCATTACTTCTTTCATTTATCTTTTCCTTTCATTTGTATAATACTCCTTATTTTGTTGGCAGCCTCCAAAAATCTTTCACCATTTTTACCGCTTCCACGTGCAAAAACTTCGCTTCCCCCAGCTTTACCACCTAAAATAGACGCAACCTCTTTTGCAAGTTTTACTGCTGGAAACTCTTTCTTCACGCCATCTCCAACCTTAACAACAAACATAACCTTATCTTCAATCTCATCAGCTATAAAAGATATACAGTTATCGAGAGATTCTATTAATTTGTCAGAAATCTTACTTATAATTTCACTATTTTTAAGTTCAAGTTTCTTGTTAATATAATTATAACTACATATATCGTTAGATACAAATTCTTTTTCAGAAATCAATTCTTTTGTTAGCATTGATATCAGAATATTTTCATATTTTTCTACAACTTTTTCTCTCTTTTTACCATCATCCAAAAATTTTTCTACCCTAACTAAAAGTTTTTCTGGTATTGTTTCAAACAGGTTACTTACATCTACAACCGTTTTTCTATAACCATCAAGATATGAGATAGCATCTTTATATGTAACAGCTTCAATCCTTTTTAAGTTCTTCCCAATACTTGAAAACCCAGTTATTTTAAAAATAAGTATATCACAGGTATTTTCAACGTGAGTCCCGCCACATATCTCGCTATGACATTTAGATATATTTATAACCCTAACATTCTCTTCATATTTTTCTGTAAAAAGAGCTATCACATCGGTCTTCAAGACCTCTTCAAGAGTTCTTTCTTCAACAACAACCTCATATTTTTGCAAAATTGCGTCTTGCACAAATTTTTCTACCTGTTCAATTTTTGTTGACGATATATCCTCAGAACAGATAAAATCGAATCTAAACCTATCATCAGCAACATAAGAACCAGCCTGTTTAACCTCTTTACCCACAATTTCTCTTAACGCATAATGTAATAGATGGGTCGCAGTATGGTTAGCAGAAACTTTAGTTCTAAATTCTGCATCAACCTTTAATGAATAACCCTGCTTCTGTGTTAACAGTGTTTCATGTTGACCTTCTACAAATTTACCAATATGGTGAATAAGACCATTTTCATCTATTGTAGTATCCAGAACCACAAACCTAACTTCACAGTTTTCTATAACTCCTCGGTCACCTATCTGCCCACCTTTCTCTGGATAAAAAGGGCTTCTGTCAAAAACAATCTCAAAAAGTTTTTTACGTACATCAAAATATACTGCTTTAACATCTGCTACATCCTCTAATTTTTTATATCCTGTAAACTGAGTTGCAACTAAAGGAAGTTCTTCAAAAACTATTTCTTTATGTAATACCGATTCTGTTGAAGACCTTGCCTTTTTTTTCTGTTCCTCTAAAGCGCTGTTAAAACCATCCCAATCTATATCTATATTTTTTTGAAAAGCAATCTCTTCAATTATATCAACAGGCACACCAAAAGTGTCGTAAAGTTTAAAGGCTGTTTTTCCTTGAAGAACACTGCCTTTGACATCACCCAGTAAAACCTGAAAATTTCTGGATGCAGATTCAATAACAGACCTATATTTGTCTTCCTCTTCACGTAACACCTTTGAAATCATCTCTTTGTTTGTTTTCAAGGTAGGATAAATATCACCCATAAGAGCAACAACCACTTCACTAAGGGAATAGAGGAACGGTTCCTTTATACCTAATTGGAACCCACTAACAGTTGCCCTTCTTATTATTCTTCTTAAAACGTACCCTCTTGCTTCATTTGAAGGTAAGATATTATCATCTATAAGAAAAGCAACCGCTCTTATATGGTCAGCCACTCTGCGAAAAAAGACCTTTTTATCTGAGGTATCCAAATATTTACAGCCAGAAACATCTTCTATTTTTTTAATTATTGGTAGAAAAAGATCAGTTTCATAATTAGATTCAACGTTCTGCATTATTCTTATCATACGTTCCAAACCCATCCCAGTATCAACACCTCGTCGCTTAAGAGGCACAGATGAACCATCGCTCTGTCTATCAAATTGAGGGAAAACAATGTTCCAAAACTCAAGAAACCTATCACAATTACATCCCGGAAGACACCCTGGTCCACAAGATTTATCTTCTCCAAAATCCATATAAAGTTCAGTACAAGGTCCGCACGGTCCTGTTTCTCCTGCTGGTCCCCAAAAGTTATCTTCTTTCCCGAGAGGCACAATACGTGTTTCTGGCAGAAAACTTTTCCATATATCTTTTGTTTCAATATCTTCTTTATAGTAAGTAGCCCATATTTTTTCAATAGGTAATTTTAAAAGTTCAATAACAAACTCGTAAGCCCAATCAATAGCTTCTTTCTTAAAATAGTCTCCAAACGAAAAATTACCTAACATTTCAAAAAAAGTATGGTGCCTATTACTTACTCCTATCTTATCAAAATCGCTATCTTTACCTCCTGCTCTAACACATTTTTGGCAAGTTACAGCCCTTGAATAAGGAAGTTTTGAATCGGTAGCCCAAAATTTTTTAAACTGTACCATTCCAGCGTTAGTAAAAAGAATAGTTGCATCGTCAAACGGTACAAGTCCGCTACCATGAACAATTGTATGTTCTTTATCTTTAAAAAAATCAAGATATATACTTCTTAATTTACTACTGTCCATACCTATATTATTCTCCTTCAGGTTTATAAAAATGTTCAGACACTTTTTCTAATGTAGTAAAAGAGAAACCTCTCCTACTTAACATCCTTAAAACTTGTAAAGAACTTCTATTTTTAACTTTTTCAGTAAAAAACTTTTTAGCTATCTCAAATTCCTTACGATAATCAAAATTTTCTTCGATATTTTTGATTACCTCTTCTTTTATTTGTTTATATTTCAGAACAGAAATTATATAATGGTACCCTTTCTTTTTAGTAAGAAATTTTTCTACAATAAAATATGCAAGCTCAAAATCGTCCAGATATCTTTTGTTTTTCAACTCCTCAATAGTTTGGTTCAACTCAGTATCTGAAATGTTCGCATAAATAGAAGTCAATCTATTTTTTAGTTCGACTTCAGAATAATCTTTTCTGGAGATAAGCTTTAAAGCCGATAAATATATACTTTTATTTTTCACCCTTTAATAGGAGCACCCTTATATTTGCTCCTTTTTTAATTCTAATCCTTGCATTAGATTTTGAAGATAATTTTCTAACCACATCTTTATAGTCCGACAAACCTTTTATGCTTTTACCTTCTATTGCAAGAATAATAGTTCCAACTGTAAGTTCAACTTCATCAGCAGGAGAACCCGGTTCAACAGAAACCACAACAACACCAGAAGTTCCTTCAACCTTATATTTTTCTTTAATATCATCAGTGAGACCTGTAACCTTAATCCCTCTCCAAGCGGAATCTTCTGTTATTGATGCCAACTGTTCATCAGAAGGCATCTCTCCTACTACCAAGTTTAATTGAACTTCTTTCTTGTCTCGCCAAACAATTATCTTAACTTTCTTACCAACAGGAGTATCCGCAACCTTCATCTGCAACTCTTTTGTGTCTTCAATAGTTTTACCGTCAAAAACCAGTATAACATCCTCAGTTTTTATACCAGCAGACGAAGCAGGAGTATCAGGCATTACATCTAAAACAAGAGCACCCTTAGTGTTTTTCAGTCCAAAAGATTTTGCAAGGTCTTCATCTAAAGGTTGGTGTACAATACCAAGATACCCTCTAACAACTTTTCCTTTATCTCTAAGTTGAGTAAAAACATGCTTAGCCATATTAACAGGTATAGCAAAACCAAGGTTCTGACCAACCTGAGGTGAAACTATAAAGGTGTTTATACCTATTACTTCAGCGTTAATATTTACCAAAGGACCGCCAGAATTTCCTGGATTGATAGCAGCATCTGTCTGAATAAAATCTTCATACTGGGTAATATGGAACCCACTTCTACCTTTTGCGCTTATAACCCCAACAGTAACAGTTGCAGACAACCCCATAGGGTTACCAATAGCCATAACCCACTCACCAGGTTGAAGTGACTCTGAATCTCCCAATTTAACAGCCGGTAGCATCTCTTTTGCTTCAATCTTTATCAAAGCAAGGTCTGTCTTGGGGTCGCTCCCAACAACTTTTGCTTCATACTTATGGGTTCCGTCGTTCAATGTAACCAGTATCTTATCAACATCTCTTATTACGTGGTTATTTGTAATAATATAACCTTTCTCGTCAACAATAAAACCTGAACCAAGCCCTTGCTGTTTCCTTTCAAAAGTTTTTGGTTGCTGTTGCTGTTGTCTTCGTGGAGTTCTAAAAAAATCATCGAATGGCGAACGGAAAAAACCTTCAAAATCACCAAACGGATCCCAATACCTCTGAGTTACAACTTTTTCGGTAGTTATCTGAACTACAGAAGGTTTTACAGCCTTTGCAATATTAACAAAAGAGTTCTGCAAATTTGTAATTTCAGGACCAACACCGGTAAAAACATAAGGAGAATCTTTTGAACGTAACCTACCAAAACTATGTTTCTCCATAAAAGAAAAACCGTAATAACTAAATATAAAAAATAAGAACCCTATCGTTACGCCAGATATGAAATATCTTCTTTTCATTTCTTCCTCCTAAAAATTTTATAAAAAAGTTCTTTTTTCATTTACCATTAAAAAGGCGGTGGGAGGTCAAAGCTGAAAACCTTGTTTTGAATTGTCACAATCTCCTCCGTTTTCTTTTAAAAAAACCATATTCTTAGCTTTAACTATTTAGATGCAAAAAAGAGGAAAAAGTTTTATTTTTTTATTTTAACCCAATTTTTCTTTGACGCAGATTCTTCAACAGCATTTAAAACCTCAAGACACTTTATGCCATCATAAAAATTAGGGACAGGATTCTTATCTTCAGCAATAGCAGTACATATATCTGCAACCATATTCACAAAAGAATCCCCATAACCTATAATATGACCTGCAGGCCACCAGTTAGCGGCATAAGGATGTGAAGCGTCTGTAGCAATAATGGTTTTAAAACCTTGGGTAGATTCTGGTTCATCAACACTATAATATTGTAGTTCGTTTAACCTTTCAAGGTTGAAAAAAATGCTTCCTTTACTTCCATTAATTTCAAACCTTTGTCCATTTTTTCTTCCAGCAGCAAACCGTGTTGCTTCAAAAGAACCTATAGCACCGTTTGTAAACCTTGCAAGAAAAAGGGTTGTATCATCGACAGTAACTTTCCCTGTCTTTTCGGATTTAGATTTATCTTTAAGCCCTGTTTCAAGAATACCAGTTTCTTGAATCAATGGTCTCTCTTTTATAAAAGTCTCTTTAACTCCTGTAACTTCTTCAAATTCACCCACAAGGTATCTTGCCAAATCTATAAGATGAGCATTCAAATCACCGTGAGCTCCACTACCTGCAACCTTCTTATCAAGTCGCCAAACAAGAGGAAACTGAGGGTCAAGAATCCAGTCTTGAAGATAAGAGGCTCTAATATGGTATATCTTACCTATCTTTCCTGAATCTATAAGATTTTTTGCAAGCCCAATAGCAGGAAGTTTTCTATAATTAAAACATATTGCGTGTTTCACTTTATATTTTTCAACAGCTTCCAACATTTCATACCCTTCTTTTAGGGTAGCAGCAAGAGGTTTTTCGCAAAATAGAGTTTTCCCTTCTTTTGCAGCAGTAACGGCTATAGATTTGTGAGCATCAGGTGGGCTTGTTATATCAATTAAGTCTATATCATCTCTTTTGACAACCTTCTTCCAATCAGTTTCATATTCTTCCCACCCAAACTTTTCTTTTGCCATTTTTAATGGCCCTTCTGTCCTACCGCATATAACTTTCATTACAGGCAAGATGGGTAAATCAAAAAATATTCCAGCATCTTTATAAGCATGAGAGTGAGCTTTACCCATAAATTTATAACCTATAAGACCAACATTAATTTTTTTCATTTTCAACCTCTTCTTTTTTAGGTTTAAACCCAGATAATTCAAAAACTTTAGACTCTACCTCTTTATAAAGACTTTCATTCTGTCTCAAACTTTCAATGGTATTTTCCATCCCTTGCCCAATAGAAGTACCTTCATATTGTATATAACTACCCTTCTTTTCAAAAATTTTATATTGCAAAGCAGCATTTATCAACGCCCCTTCCCTACTAATACCTTTACCGTAGTAGATATCCAGTTCAGCCTCTTTAAAAGGGGGCGCAACCTTATTTTTTACAACCTTAACCCTTACTCTATTACCTACCAATTCAGAACCGCTCTTTATACTCTCGATTCTTCTAACCTCCAACCTTACAGAAGAATAAAATTTTAACGCCCTTCCACCCGTGGTTGTTTCAGGGTTACCAAAAAAGACTCCTATTTTTTCTCTTATCTGGTTAATAAAAATCGCAGAAGTTTTCGATTTACTTATATACCCTGTTAGTTTCCTCAACGCCTGCGACATTAACCTTGCTTGTAACCCCATAACACTTTCACCCATCTCTCCTTCAAGTTCAGCTTTTGGCACCAAAGCAGCAACAGAGTCTATTACAACAACATCCACAGCGCTACTTCTTATTAAAGATTCAGCTATTTCAAGCGCCTGCTCACCGTTGTCAGGTTGGCTTACAAGCATATCTTCAATATTAACGCCCAATCTCTGCGCATAGATAGGGTCTAAAGCGTGCTCAGCATCAATAAAAGCAACCTGTCCACCTTGCTTCTGAGCTTCAGCCAATATATGCAACGCAAGAGTAGTCTTTCCAGATGATTCAGGACCAAATATTTCTGTTACCCTACCTTTAGGAATTCCACCAACACCTAAAGCAATATCAAGAGAAATTGAGCCAGTCGGAATAACAGCAATATCTGCAACATCTTTCTCTCCAAGCCGCATTATAGCGCCTTTTCCAAAATCTTTCTCTATCTGGCTAATAGCCATACTTAACGCTTTTTCTTTATCCATTATCATCTTCTCCCTGTTTTAACATTTATTTTTAATTAATATAACATTTGAAGAGACTAAAAGTCAAATAATAGTCCTTTTATAATACAAGTATAAAAAAAGTATGTGGTGTCTACTCACTCTGGTACTACGGTGCATACACCTTCTACACAACAATCGGGCACCCTGAGAACTCACCCTTCTGCATAGAAGACATCTCCGAAGGGCTTAACAGGCTCAGAGTATAAGAACAAAAGGCTTGAACCTTTTGTTAACAGCCCGATTCTTGCTTGAGTTGTAGTAGCACCTCGTAATTCGTTCCTAAACACATACTTTTTTAACGAAAAGAAAGACAAAAAAATAATAAGGATAAATACGAGGGTTGCCACGTCATTAGAAGGCATTCCTCGCAATGCCACAAAACGGCAGTTAAATATATAAAAGAAAAGCGTATGTGGTGTCTATTCACTCTGGTACTACGGCGCATACACCTTCCCTTTTTTTGCCCTCTACCCAAAGGGGAGAGGGATCAAGGATGAAAATTCCCCTTGTATGTCATTCCGGACTTGGTCCGGAATCTCGTTTTTGCTACTTCTGTTACAGGGAATTATGAAACAAGTTCAGGATGGTAAATTGGACAAGCGCTTCTCGCAAAAACAGATTATAAAAAAGGACAATGGAAAAGCGTCTTATAAACAGGAGGACTACTACTGGTTAAAACACTTTCAATAAGTTCAACACCTTCAACATTCATAACACCAAAAGAATGTTCTGAAAACCTATCCATTAAATTATTTATTACTGAAAGGTTAGGTAAAGACCTAAACCTTGATATAGTTATGTGCTCTTTAAATCTTTTTTCATTAGGAAAACCCAGTTTTTCAAACTCTTCTTCTATTTTTCTATTTAAACTTTTAAGATACCCGTTAGATTTCACCCCAATCCATAAAACTCTTAACTGTTTTTGTTCTGGGAATACCCCTAACCCTTTCACTTGCATATCGAATGGTTCAAATTCACCACAAATATTACTCAATATATCTTTAATATTTGCAAGACAAGATGTTTCAACATTACCTAAAAATTTTAAAGTAATATGCAGGTTTTCAGGAGGGACAATTCTTGCTTCTTTAGTTTTAGAAGACAGTTTTCCTGTTATCTCCAGAAAATTCTTCTTTATTTCTTCAGATATTCTTATACCTATAAAAGTTCTCATTTTTTTTACAATAAAAAAAAGAGACTTCCTTTTCAGGAGGTCATTTAGGCTTCAAGAGCCAGACCTTTTTGAATCTCTAAGGATTAAAGGGCACATAGGCCACAAAACCTGAAAGAGGAAGTCTCTTAATAGTTATATCTTTTTATTTTACATTTGTCAAGACTAAATATTTTTATTTATTTTCCTTTAAGCCAGGGCATCATATCTCTCATCTTTTTACCAATCTTCTCTATAAGATGCTCTTCTGACTGTCTGCGCAAAGCGTTAAAAACAGGTCTGCCTACAAGATTTTCAGTAATCCAGTCTTTTGCAAAATTCCCGTTCTGCACATTTTCAAGGACATCCCACATATTATCTTTTACATTCTCATCTATAACCATAGGACCTATTGCCATATCACCATATTCAGCAGTATCGCTTACAACTTTTCTCATTCCTTGTATACCTCTTGAATTAATCAGGTCAACAATAAGTTTTAACTCATGACATGTTTCATAGTAAGCAACCTCTGGCTGGTAGCCGGCTTCAACCAATGTTTCAAATGCGTACTTAATCAACTGACTGATTCCACCACAAAGAATCGCCTGCTCACCAAAAAGGTCTGTTTCGGTCTCTTCCTTAAAGGTTGTTTGAACCACACCACACCTTGTTCCACCAAGCCCTTTTGCGTAGGCAAGTGCAATACCAAGAGCATTACCTGTAAAATCCTGTTCTACAGCAACAAGACAGGGTACCCCATTACCTTGCTCAAACTGGTCTCTCAACAAATCTCCAGGACCTTTTGGCGCAACCATAAAAACATCAACGTTTTTGGGTGGCACAACCTGATTAAAAAGGATAGAAAAACCGTGAGCAAACCCAAGAGCTTGCCCTTCTTTTAGGTTTGGCTCAATACAATTCTTGTATAATATTGGCTGAAGATTATCTTGTACCAACACCATAAGAACGTCTGCTGCTTTTGTAACATCAGCAATTTTCATAGGTGAAAACCCATCTTTTACAGCCAATTTATAGTTATCTGTACCTTCCAACTCGCTAACTATTACATCAACTCCACTATCTTTAAGGTTTAATGCGTGCGCTCTTCCTTGACTTCCATACCCTAAAACCCCTACTTTCTTACCTTCCAGGTATTTTAAATCTGCATCCTTTTCATAATATATCTTAGCCATCTTATTCCTCCTCGTATTGTTGTAAACAATTATTTTTTATGTTGCCCAAACTCTCTCGGAAGGGCTATTCTACCTGTTCTCACTATCTCTTTAACCCCATAACTTTTGAGCAACTCAATCATTGCAGAAATTTTTGATACCTTTCCTACAACCTCAAGAGTAAGAGATTTTTTACCTATATCTACAACTTTCGCTCTAAAAGTGTTAGCAAGTTGCATTATCTCCTGCCTTATTACAGGATTTAAGGTTTTAATCTTTATAAGAACAAGTTCTCTATCTATAAAATCTCCGTCAGTCAAATCTTGTACCTTTATAACATCAATAAGTTTATTTAACTGTTTATAAATCTGTTCAAGTATCCTTTCATCACCTTTTACCGTCATAGTAACTTTTGATATAGAGGAGTCTTCAGTTTCTGAAACACATAAACTATCTATATTATAACCTCTTGCAGAAAATAAACCAGCTATCCTTGCAAGCACACCAGTCTTATTTTCCACAGTTAAAATTACAAGATGAGAAGAATAATTTTCTTTATTATTTTTCATTTGTTGTACCTCGGGTTGTATTATATTTCTACGCTATACCTTCAAGCATCTGGTCAAGAGAAGCCCCAGCAGGAACCATTGGAAAAACGTTTTCATCCTCAACTATCCTACAATCCAGTATAACAGGTTTTTCCTTCTCTTCCAAAACCCTTGGGATAATAGAGTCAAACTCTTCCACGTTACACACTTTATAACCCAAAGCACCGTACGCTTCGGCAAGTTTTGCAAACTCTGGCTGAGCATTCTCTTCACGGGTATAGGCATACCTTTTTTTATAGAACAATTGTTGCCATTGACGTACCATCCCAAGACAACCATTATTAAGTATTATAATCTTAACGGGCAGTTTATTATAGACCGCAGTTGCAAGTTCCTGTATATTCATCTGAATACTTCCATCTCCAGCTATATCAACTACTACCTTATCAGGATTTGCTAACTGAGCTCCAATTGCTGCTGGAAACCCAAATCCCATAGTTCCAAGCCCGCCTGATGTAATAAAGGTTCGTGGTCTTTTAAATTTATAATATTGGGCTGTCCACATCTGGTTCTGCCCAACTTCAGTACATATTATAGCATTATCAGGTAACAACTCAGATATTTTTTCTATTACATATTGAGGTTTAAGAGCGTTCTTTTCATAAGCTAAAGGATATTTTTCTTTCCATTCTTTGATTCTGGAAAGCCATTCTTTTCTCTCATATCCCTCTATCTTCTCATTTATTTCTTGAAGAATAACTTTTGCGTCTCCAACAATAGGTATATCAACCTCAATATTTTTACTAATAGAAGCAGGGTCTATATCAATATGAATTATTCTTGCGTTAGGAGCAAAGTTTTCTATCTTCCCGGTAATCCTATCGTCAAAACGGCAACCTACAGATATAAGAAGGTCTGATTCTACGACTGCGTAATTAGCATATTTTGTGCCGTGCATCCCAAGCATCCCAAGAGAAAGAGGATGTTCTACAGGAATAGTTCCAAGCCCCATAAGAGTAAAAGTTACTGGTATTTTCGTTGTTTCAACAAACTGTTTTATCTCATCCGAAGCCTCAGAATGAATTACTCCTCCACCAGATATAATCAAAGGTTTTTTTGATTCTTGTATCAACTTACAAGCCCTCTCTATCTGGATGGGATGTCCTTCGTATACAGGTTTATAACTCCGAATATCAACCTCTTCTGGATATTCAAATATAGTTTCTGCCCTCTGTACGTCTATAGGTAGGTCGATAAGAACGGGTCCTGGTCTACCTGATTTTGCTATGTAGAACGCTTCTTTCACAACTTTGGTTATATCTTGAACATTCTTTATTAGATAATTATGCTTTGTTATGGGTCTTGTTATACCCGTAATATCAACCTCTTGAAAAGCATCGCTACCTATAAGACTTGTTGCCACTTGAGCAGTAATCGCAACCATAGGTACAGAGTCCATATATGCAGTGGCTATCCCGGTAACAAGATTTGTAGCACCGGGTCCTGAGGTAGCCATACACACACCAGTTTTACCTGACGACCTTGCATACCCATCAGCAGCGTGGGCTGCTCCCTGTTCATGACGTACAAGAATAAATTTTATACAACTATCATAAAGTTGGTCGCAAAGAGGTAACAAAACACCACCGGGATATCCGAAAATTGTATCAACTCCCTCTTTCTTTAAACACTCCACCATTATTTGCGCACCATTCATTTTCTTTCTCCTTCTATTTCATTTTGATATAGTCTGTTCTCTTGATGTCCCAACAGAAACCTTTGTTACAGGCGCTTCTATCAATTGTTCAACTCTTTCTATATATTTTTTAGCATTATCAGGAAGATTCCTATACTCTGTTATCTTTCCAAGATCTTCTTGCCAACCATCCATCTCTTCGTAAACTACATTACAGTTAGAAAAAACTTTACTGTTAAAAGTATAATCATGGTAAACGTCACCTTCAAACTCATAAGCAACCCCAATCTTGATTTTTTTCATACCAGAAAGAACATCCAACTTTGTCATAACCAGTTCATCCAACCCATTAACTTTACGGGCAAATTTTACCAGAACCGAATCGAACCACCCACACCTTCTTGGTCTACCTGTTGTAGCACCATATTCATTTCCAGCTTTTCTAAGGTTCTCACCGTCTTCCCCAACAAGTTCAGTAGGAAACGGTCCCATTCCAACCCTTGTAGTATACGCTTTTACAATCCCTATAATTCTACATATTTTTTTTGGAGAAATACCTAACCCAGTACACGCTCCACCAGCAGTAGAATTAGAAGCAGTAACATAAGGGTAACTCCCAAAATCTATATCAAGAAAAGTGCCCTGAGCACCTTCTGCAAGAATATGTTTACCTTTTTCAATCTCATCGCAAAGATAAAGAGAAGTATTCTTAACCATCTTTTTCATCATTTCTCTTGCGTTAGAATATTCCTCATAAATCTTGCCCACATTAAGAACTTCTTCTTTATAGTATTCTCTAAACAGATAGTTTTTCAGTTCAAGCGCTATCTTAAGTTTTTCTTTAAAAATATCATCATCAACAAAATCTATAGCCCTTATACCTATCCTATTAAACTTATCTGCATAAGTGGTCCCTATACCTCTACCTGTTGTTCCCAACCCACCTTTTCCTCTAAACTTATCTTCTATCTGGTCCAACAATTTATGATAAGGTAACGTCATATGAGCGTTTTCAGCTACAAACAGCCTGCCTTCGGTACTAATACCATTCTCTTTTAGGTATTCAATCTCTTTACAGAAAGAGAGAGGGTCAATAACCATACCATTACCTACCAAGCAGATTTTTTCTGGGTAAAGTATACCCGATGGTATAAGATGAAAAATATATTGTTTTCCATCAACAACCACTGTATGCCCCGCATTAGCTCCCCCTTGAAACCTTGCAACTATATCAACATCATCAGCGAGAAAGTCTATAATTTTTCCTTTACCTTCATCGCCCCATTGAGTTCCTAAGACTACTGTTACCATTTAGACTCCTTGATTTAAAGTAAAAATTTTCGGTTTTAAGTCACCCTAAAACCAACCTTGATAGTTTTACCATAAATTTCATTCTTTTGCAAGTTGTAGTCTTTTATAATACAAAATGAGCCTGAAAGAGGGCTCGGTTTCAAATACAGATTGAGCCTAAAGAAAAAATGGGTCATAATATAAGGTTATGACACTAAACATGAAAGACACGGCTATA
>JALNXB010000034.1 GCA_023230585.1 bacterium | reverse complement strand
CCTCGTCTTCATCTCTAACTCCTTCTCCATTCTATCCACCTCCTTTGAGGTGAATATTTTCGTATAGATTTTTTAATGAGGCAACGATATATTTTCAGATAGATTTTTAATGAGGCAATTCGAGAACTATAAAAAGTTAAACTTTGATGATACAATGTCACTTAAGAACCTTACAATTAAAAGGAGGCGCAGATAGTAAGAGAACAGCAATAAAGATGGAGATTGCCACATTCGTAAACTCCACTTCTACCTACGCCAAGGTATACCTGTCGAAGCTTGTAGTTTAGCGTAGGTTGGCTTCGGCAGGTATACCTTCGCAAAAACGGAATGAATGTGGAAGGAAAAAACTCTTTATTCCTGCAAACCCGTGAAGCAGATATCTGCTCTGAACAGTGTTTACTGAGGACTCACTAATCTAAAAGTACCCCCTCAGCTTAACCTTTTTTTCTGTAATTTGAGAGTATAATTGACTTGCGGTAAAACATAGAAAAGTGTAAACTATCTTACAGGTAAATAGTGCGAAATAGACACTTTTTGGACACCAAGAGCGAAATCAATCAAGAGAATATTTCGCTAAGTATAAAGCAGTTAAGCACTTAGCCCGTGTAGCTCAGAGGCAGAGCAGCGCATTCGTAATGCGAAGGTCGTCGGTTCAACTCCGACCATGGGCTCATTTGATATCAAAGGTTTTCGAGGTTTAAAATGACATTCTGTTTGGCGAGTCTCTTCTGCAATTTTTTTATATCAAGAGCAGAAAAACTTTCAGCTTTTTGATTGCATAGCATAGCAGACGCAGTACCTGCGGCTTCACCGGTTACAACGCATGCAGGTATTGCTCTTGTAACATCCCATAATGTATCAGCAGAGATACATCTTCCTGCAGTTATTAAATTCTTGTTTTTTACACCTATAAGCGCTCGTAAAGGAATACTGTAGACAGGACCAGATTTACGCCAATCGCCTGTCATTCCTATTGTATCTTCAAAAACTTTTCCATCATCCCTTTCTTGAAGTTCAATTTTTCCTTTAAGTCGACGGGTCATTCTAAAGCAAGGCATTGAAGGTAGTAGAACAGGGTAAATATTGGGATTTTCTTTTTTCATAGTTTCAAGTTTGTCTCTTATTAACTGATGAGAGTAAAGGAGATGAGAATTAACGCCTTCAGCTGTACTTCCAGAAAACTGAGGTTTGCTTTGACTAATCTTTCCGTGAGGGTCGTACCCGTCTGCAAGTGGCATAAGTTTAACCTCTCCTGAGTCGAAATAAAAAAACCAGCCAGCACCAAAATTGGTGTTAAGAGAAATTGTTTCCTCTCCGGAGTATGTGCAGATATCAGCATCTCCAGAAGCGTCAACCACACATCCACATTTCAGAAGAGAAAACCCGTCTTTGTTGTGTATCTGAACTGCTGTAATCTCGGCTTCTTTTTTTTCGACATCAACAACTTTTGTATCGTAAAATATATCAACCCCTGTTTTTAGAAGAAGTTTCTCCAGTTCAAGCATATAGGAAGCAGGGTTAAATCTAACTCTGTATCTATCTTTTGACCTTAAGGAGTTGTCCCCGTTTTCTCTCCAACATTGGGGAATACGTTCTGGTTGTTCGATAACTGAAAGTTTTAAGAGTTCCTCTCCTAGCCCCCCAACAACCTGTCTGCCCATACCATCGCATAAGGGAAGGTAGATAACAACATTTCCAAGAGTTGCAAGCCCTCCTGGGAAACACTGTTTTTCAATCATACAGACGCCTGCATTATTTCTTGCAGATGATATGGCTGCAGAAACTCCTGCAACGCCTCCTCCTACAACTACTACATCATATTTATTTTTCATTTTTTAATTTAATGGGGCTTTAAATACCATTGGTTTGCTTAACTAATAATCTTCATACAACCTTGACAATAGAAGTTTTTATTATTTACCTGTAGATTTTTGGATTGTCTCGCCTGCTTTTTCTATATCTTTTCCTATCCCGTGCATTGTGTTGCATCCAACAAGTAATAAAGTTGTTATAAGAAGTCCGAATATTATTATCTTCTTCATTTTTACCTCTTATCTATATTTTTCGTTCTGCCAAATTTGGCTATACTTTAAGCGATAGTTACGAAGGCATGTCTTGGCTCGACAGTCTTTCTAAGGGATAGAACTCATCCCATTTACCTATTTGCAAACTCTTGGGGAAAGTCTCATATTCCTCCACAAAAACAACTGCCCCTCCACCTACGCCAAGGTATACCTGCCGAAGCTTGTATTTTAGCGTAGGTTGGCTTCGGTGGACAAGCCTCATCCCATTAACCTCTCTGCAAACCTCTGAGAGATTTACTATCCCGAGCATTCTCAAGGGTAGAGGGCAAAGACGGAATGACAGACACAGAGGTAGAAGAAAAAAGGTGAATCTGACTAACTTAAGTTTTATCTTTCTTCTACTTTATTGATGACCCTGACTCGTTAAATTCTATTATTATTGTCTGTTTAGGGTTGTTTCTAATGGTTATAGAACCAACATCTTTACTACCTGTTCTTTTTCCAATCACCTGTATCTGAAAGTTAATCTCTGAGCCTGTATGAGATTTTACATCGAAAGAGTTGTCTCCCCAGTTGATTTCTCTCTTAAATGAGGTGGTTGTGCCTTTTCCTTTTACTGCCTCAGTTGCGGAACCAATTATATATACCTTAGTTGTACCGAAAGGTCCCATAAGAATCTTCCAGACAGGATCGTCTTCAGACATACTTTTGACATATAGTCTATCAAGTTTGATATGGAGTTGGATATCAACAGGACCAGAGTAGGGTAGGGGTTCTTTTATTTCTTCTTTAATGGTTTTTACGCAACCACTAAGAAGTAAGGTTATAAAAATTAGAGGGTAGATAATTTTTTTCATTTTTAATCCCTTTGTACAATTAATATTTATAAATGACTGTTACTTTGGTATATATTTAACCATTTATGAGATTTTTTTTCAAGAGGTAGGCAAAGTGTGAAGTATGGAACGGTAGTAAAAACGAGATTCCGGATCAAGTCCGAAATGACATTCCTTTACAACACATTCCTCGCAAGACAAACAAAGGCAAAAAGCCCCTCCACCTACGCTAAAATACAAGCTTCGGCGGATAAACCTCATCCCATTATTAATCTATCAAGCCCTAATAACTTTCTATCCCGAGTACTTCCTTAGGGGAGAAGGCAAAAAAGGGTAGAAAAAGATGTGGGTAGGGAAAGTTTTAGGTAACTCTACGTCTATTTTTAAAAAACTTAAATAGTTTTATTAGTATTGTCAATATGATTATAGCAGGTAAAAATCCGGCATTTAAAACTAAAAGAATAAGGATGATAACGTAGTTTCTCTGAGCTAAAGGAACGTACCTACGCCCATATATCTTAACAACAAAATCCTCACAATTGTTGAAAAGAAGGTATCTGCCAGGGAGTTCATCGTGTTTGAGGAGTATATTGGCTATTTCAAGTATCTCCTCGGCATGTTTAGAGTTTTTTGGTTCTGCGTGTACTGAGATTTTTTTGCCACGTCCAAATTCTTTTAAAGATATTTTTTTGACTGAACTTTTTGTTCCTCTACGTTTTTTATCAAAATCTATAACCGTATCGTCTCCAAGGTATATACCCATATGATACAAAAATAGGGTATACCAGATTTTTCGTTTTATTATGCTTCCTTTTTTAATTTTGAGTTTAGAATAGTCTATTTTTTTTGTTTTCATTTTAGTAATCCAAGTTAAAAGCAAAGGCAGAGGTTGCCACGCTAATAGGCCCCTTGGAGGTACTCGGGATAAACGCTCGCAAAGACGGAATAGAGATGTGTTGCCTTCTGCCTACCCAATTTGTTATCCTGAACTTGTTTCAGGATCTCTCACTTAACCCGCTTTGATAAAAGGCACAACGTGAAAACGAGATTCCGGATCAAGCCCGGAATGACATATAGGGCAATCCCTCGTATTTTCCTTGCCTGCTAACTACCCCCCTCACCCTTAATCCCTTTTTCCCAAAGGGAAGAGGGCAAATAAAGAGCAAATTGTTAAGTGGAAGGTTTCTGTTTTTCAGCAAGAAGTTCCCCACCAACACCAACATCCTCAGGCCCGCATTTTCTCAGGTATACTACAAAAGCCGACTTATCTATCCCTGTTAGTTCACTGGCTTTCTCTGTAAAGGATTTAATTAGTTCTTTCTTCTTCTCTTTTTCAAGTTCAGGTCCATAAAAAAATATTGTAGGCATATATTCTCCTTTACTCTATACCAAAACAGAGTATTTTTGTATATATTGTAAATATTTGGTAAACCCCATCTTATTTTCGTTATAATGTCGGAGAAAAAACCCCTCGCAGTAAACAATACTTGGGACAAGACCCCCTCAAAAAAACTATGGGATAAACCTCCGCCTTCGTTAAACCTGTTTTCATTAACCTTTTTGCAAAGACAAGCCAAAAGCCCCCTCACCTTACATCTCTCCCCAAGGGTAGAGGAGAGTAGTGGGGATTGCCCATTTCTCTACAAACTGGATTATGTTTACTGAGAACTTACTATATTATACTGCTTTTTATTATTTTTTTTAAGTTTTATTTAAAACCCGCGACGCAAGCCTACATTCCATGCTATATCCAACACTTTCTGAAACTCTTCAGATGTGATTCTTCGATTTATTGCAGGGTATTTATATGATTCTCCGCAGGGTCTATATTGAGCCATAATATTTATGTAACTGTTTTTTGACAGAGACGCTACAAATTTAAACACTTCTTCTGACCCAGCCAAGTTGTTAGGTAAAACAAGATGTCTTACCAGCAACCCTTTTTTTGCTATACCATCTGAATCAACTTTTAGGTCTCCAACCTGTTTGTGCATTTCTGTTACTGCCTCTTTACATCTTTCAAAGTAGTCGGGAGTGGAAGAGTATGTTTCTGCTACCTTTGAACAGGAATATTTTATATCCGGCATATATATGTCAACTATTCCTTCCAAAAGTCTTATAACCTCAACGCTTTCATATCCTCCACAGTTCCATACTATTGGGATTTTCAACCCTTTGCTAAGCGCTTCTTTTAACGATTGTACTATTTGAGGCGTAAAATGTGTAGGTGTAACAAAATTTATATTATGACATCCGACTTTTTGTAGGTATAGCACAATCCTTGCAAGTTCTTCACAAGAGGTTGTTTGTCCCGTTTTTCTATGGCTTATATCGTAATTTTGGCAATATATACATAAAAGATTGCAACCGGTAAAAAATATTGTACCTGACCCATAAGTGCCAACAAGTTCAGGTTCTTCTCCTAAATGTTGCCCATAACTTGAAACCACCATTTCCATACCCGCATCACAAACCCCTTTCATTCCTATTGTTCTATTGACCTTACATTTTCTTGGGCATAGTTCGCAAGATTCAAGTATTTTGTATAAGGTTTCCAATCGGGTATCTATTGTTTTTAGTTTTTCAATCATTTAAAACCCTTCTTTCTCTTCTTTTCTTTATTTTATAAGGTTTATCTTCAACCCTAAATTTCTCTTGATTGCTTCTTTATAAACATACTGGGCTATACGTACATCATGAGCTCCTAAACCAACTGGAACCATTAAAATACGTTCTTCTTCTGTTTTTCGCCCAATTTTTACGCCTGCAACAATATCTCCAAGTTCAGAATAGATGTTGTCACTGGTAAGTTTAGAACTTTCTACCAACAATTTCAGTTCACCCCTATGGCAGGCCTGTTCTATGGAGTCAACAACTATTTTATCAACTGAAATAGCAAACTCATCTTCGAGTTGTTGGAACGACCCCATAGCAAGAACTGTTGTGCCCTGTTTTATCCAATTTGCACATATAAACGGCTCTGACGCTGTGGTAACAAGCACAATTAAATCAGCAACTTTAACTGCCTCCTCCACAGATGGGCTATCTATTATTTGCATACTTATCGACCCTGACATTTCAGCAACAAAATCTCTTCTTTTTTCTTCTGATATATCAGATATGTACAGTTTTGAGTCAGGATATAAGACAGATAATGATAAAGCACAATTTTTACCCTGAGTACCCGCTCCAACAACACATATATTTTCACTATTTTTAACCGCAAGATATTTTGAAGAAACAGCAGCCGATGCACCTGTTCTAAGACCAGTAATAAGCGCACCATCCATTATTGCAAGGGTTTGCCCGGTTTCGGTATCAGTTAAAATAATAACTCCCATTATATATGGTAAACCTTTAGAAGAGTTATAGGGGTACCCACCTACCCATTTAATACCAGCAGCATTGTCTGATGAAATATATGCAGGCATAGCATTTAACCAAGATTTAAAACCGCTTTTTGACATATCAAGAGTAGTTTTTGCTGGCATAACTACGTTACCTTTGCCCCATTCATTAAAGACGTGTTCAGTTAATTCTATAGTTTTTGTCATAGTTAAACATTCTGACACATCTTTGGCAGTAAGTATTAATGTCTCCATATTTTTCCTTTTTTAGGTGTTTCAACAGGTTATACTTTTATTAGTTAAACTTGTAGCAGAGTATATATTAAGCAAAAGTAAAAAAGAATTGTTATTGATAAAACCTTTCCTTACAAAGAAACAGCAGTAAATGGAAATAATCATATTTTATGGTATCATATATCTTAATAATTCTAAAATTTGGAGGGGGAAGTATGGATAAAATACTTATAGGTAAAGGAGAACAGCAGGTTTCTCTGCTTGCAAAATATGGTAACCGACACGGTTTGGTGGCTGGCGCTACAGGAACAGGAAAGACTGTTTCGCTGTTGGTTCTTGCGGAAGGGTTTTCACGTATGGGTGTGCCAGTATTTATGGTTGATGTTAAAGGCGATGTAGCAGGGGTTGCTATGTCTGGAGAAAGAAACGAAAAATTAGAAGAACGGGTTGCGAAGATAGGTATTAAAGATTTTACTAATGAGGCAAGCCCAGCAATATTTTGGGACCTTTATGGTAAATCTGGTCATCCTGTACGTGCAACTGTTAGCGAGATAGGGCCTGTGCTTCTTGGACGAATACTTGATTTGAATGATACACAAATAGGCATGCTGGAGATAACATTTAAACTTGCAGACGATAACGGGCTTCTCCTTCTTGATATGGACGATTTACGGTCGCTTTTAAATTTTGTTGCTGAGAATAGAACTGAAGTTTCAAAACAGTACGGTCTGGTAAGTACTCAATCTATATCTGCTATACAACGTTCTTTATTATCTTTTGAAAGAGAAGGTGGAATACAATTTTTTGGAGAACCGGCTCTTGAACTTAACGATTTGTTGCGTACCGACCTTAGCGGTAGAGGGGTTATTAATATACTTACAGCTGACCAACTTATACTTAAACCTCGGTTATATTCAAGTTTTCTTTTGTGGCTTATTTCTGAGTTGTTTGAGAAACTTCCAGAGGTTGGCGACCTTGATAAACCAAAACTGGTCTTCTTTTTTGACGAAGCCCATCTTCTTTTTAATGATGCACCTACATTGTTACGTCAAAAGGTGGAGCAGGTTGTTCGTCTTATCCGTTCGAAAGGTGTAGGGATATATTTCTGTTCTCAATTTCCTGATGATGTGCCAAACGAAATATTAGGACAACTTGGTAACCGTATACAGCACGCTTTACGAGCATATACCCCAAGAGACCAGAAAGCTGTAAAAACAGCCGCTGAAACTTTTGTTGCTAACCCTAATCTTGATGTAGCAAAGGTTATATCTACTCTTGGAGTAGGAGAAGCATTGGTCTCTACTTTACAGGAGAAAGCTGTCCCGATGCCAGTAGAACGGACGCTTATAGCGCCACCTCGATGCCGTATGGGAACTATAACAGATGAAGAACGAGCACTTATTAAAACTCGTAGCCCCATAAGTTCAAAATATGATACTCCTATCAACAGGGAATCTGCTTACGAAATTCTTAATAGAAGAACATCTGAGACTGTTCAGCAACAGCAAAAAACCGAGCAAAAACAACCTGAACGAGGAATGCTTGGTGATTTGTTATGGGGAACAGGGCGGCGACAGGGGATGGTGGAGGCTATGGCAAAACAGACAGCCCGTAAGGTTGGTAATGAGATAGGAAAAACTATTATAAGAGGTATGTTCGGAAATATTCTTGGAAAAAAATAAGAATAACGACCAAGATTACCACATCACCTTACGTCTGAATAGAAAACCTTGTGAGACCTATAAATTAATGTTTTAAAAAAACAATTTACCAGTACGTATTAGATAGCAACATAGGTCTATGAGGATACCTTGTGCTTGGATGTGGAGGACTACTTGATGCGCACCCTTTTGCATTAGGAATTTCTGCAATATTCATAAACCCCCACGAATCACGCTCACCAACTTTCCAGTAGGCCGTGTTTCTAATGGTTGCTACCCACTTTGCTCTTCCATCAACATACAGAACGTTTACTCCTTCAACACCGTGGTTTGAATGTTGCCTGTATACACGAAATTGGTTTGGATAGCTTCCTTTAGGGTCATCTGTCATTATGGCAGTATCTGAATGGGTCTGAACATTCAACCCAAGCGCGTACGTATAGGAACAACTTGAAACACGGTCAGAAATATAAGTCGCAATGTTGGATTGAGTTTGCCTGATAAGTGCTCCCGGAATTGAATGGGGCCTATCTCTGGTTGAACCGGGACATATAAAAAGTTTATAGTCGCTAACATAAGAGGGTGTTTCCAAGGCACTTGATGAAGGGTCTATCTGGCCTGTAAGAAGAGCAAGAGATACGTTTGGTTTTGAAGTGATAGCACCAGTTGACCAACCTGTATGGCTACTCCATTTTGCTTCATCATTAAAATCGTGGTAAGGAAACCATCCACCCCAATCCTGAGCATATATCAACAAAGAAATACCGAGCTGTTTAAGATTGTTTAAGCAGACACTCCTTCTTGCCTGTTCTCTTGCCCTCGCAAGAGCGGGAAGAAGTATAGAAGCAAGTATTGCTATAATAGCTATTACCACAAGAAGTTCTATCAGAGTAAAACCAGTTTTTTTTCTCATTCTTTTCACCTCCAATATATGTAGAAGAAGAGAAGTCCACTCTGATTTAAAGTTTTTCTCTCCATTTCTAACAATTTCAAAATTTTAATTATAACTGTATAAGAATATTTGTAACTAAACTTATGGATATGTAAGGTTTTTGATCTTATATTTACTATCAGCAACAGCCCAGTTTGTAGATACAGATGTATTGGCATGAATCTTTGTTACAGTAGCAAACTTGTCCATCCCCATAGACTCAACGTGGCCGTCAACAAACAGGAAGTTTGCCTGATTTGAGTGCCTAAAATGTACAAACCCTTCTGTGCTTGTTTCATAAGCACAGGTTGCCCACTGGTTTCTATAAAGTGTATCTGTTGGAGAGTCTAAAAGTCTAACAGAATCAGCAAAAATCCAGAAAGCTGAAGGATTGATACTTGCATAGCGACGGGTTATGATAGTATTGCTCAGAAACAAAAGGCCTGGCGCCAATGAACCTGACTTTACACCATAACAACATCTATTACTTGCGTCCTTATCATTGTCGGCGGTATATGGAGGAATCGATGGGCAGACTATAATTTCTCGCGAAAAATAGTTGCCATATATATTTTGATTGTATATCTGTACATGGATTAATTCTTCAAAATCCTCAGCGTAGATAAGAAGAGCTGTTCCAAGTTGTTTTAGGTTATTCAAGCAAACGGTTGACTTGGCTCTTGCCCTTGCTTTACTGAGAGCAGGAAGCAACATCCCTGCAAGTATTGCTATAATTGCTATTACTACAAGAAGTTCTATTAGAGTAAATCCGTTGTTTCTCTTCATTCTTTTCACCTCCCTATACCTCTAAATGTTTCATTCAAGGAACTATTCCTTTTTTACCAGTAGAGGATAGTTTTAAATTAAATCAATAAACTTTTATCTTATGAATGTTCAGTACCCACATCTCGCCTATTGAGAATTTGCCTAAGCTAATCTTTTGTGCAAGTAAAACAAAAACCTTGTTTGCACGATACAGATACAAACAAGGTTGAGATTCACTACTAATTCTCAAGTTAAACTTTATTCAGAACTTTACCACAAATCTCTACAAATTATTAAATTTAATTCTTAATATAATTATACCCCACCACCCCCCGGTTTTGTCAAGTATTTTATAACTCTTTAGTACAAACCAGTTTTCAGACGCCTTTAACAAAAAAAAAGAGTTCTTTTCGCTAATAACCACACCAGTTGAGCAGATCGGTTGTTTGTCGCAATATTCTCTATTGTTCAGACACGTACTTCAACAATATCTTGCCCAGAGCCTATCTCTTGAGGTATTTTAACGTATGTGTTAAACAATACTGCTCCAGCCTATGATGAGATAAACTAATTTTTAAAGGATTCTCTTCTAATTTAGTAATTGATTTAAATTTATGTTACTATATTGACTGTTTGATATTTAAAAACTGACTTTAATGGTAAAGTGGGCGGGATAAGACAAAGGCAAGGATAAAAGCGAGGGTTGCCACGTCGCAATCCCATAGAAAAACTGTTGAGACAAGGCGTTTCAACCTACGCCAAGGTATACCTGCCGAGGCTTGTAGTTTAGCGCAGGTTGGCTTCGGGAGACATACCTTCGCAACAATCGTTTAAAACATAGCCAAGTTTGGCAGAACGATAAACTTAACAAGGAGGAAAAATGAAACGTTTAGTGATTGGTCTATTTTTATCAAGTTTAATACTTACAGGAGTTACAAAAATATATGCTGAAGAAGAACCTTGGGAGAGCAACATCTCTTTAGGTGTAAACGCAACCAGAGGAAATGTTGATAGTGTCTTTACAACTTTTTTATTTGATACTCAAAAGAAAAGAACCGATTCTCTTTTTAGAGGCGATTTTAGTGTTGCTTATGGGGAATCAGATAACGAAACAACCACAAACGAAATTATGCTTTCATCTCAATATAATAAAAATATTACAGATAGAACCTTCTGGTCTTTGATGGGCAGCGCTGAATTTAACGAATTGTCAGGTATAGATAGCAGGTATACAGGTGCTTTAGGATATGGCTACTATTTTATAAAAGAAGCAAAAAGGTTGCTTGAATTCTCAGCTGGCGTAGGATATATTGCAGAGAAGTTTGATACTGGTAAGGATAACAACTATTTTACAACTTTTCTCGCTGAAAGATATGAACACAAAATGGAAAACTCAAAACTCTGGAATAATTTGGCTTTCTATCCTGAGGTTTCTGACTTTAGTAATTTCATACTGAAAGGTGAGATTGGTTTTGAAGCAAATATAAATTCTAAACTCGGGTTAAGATTAGTACTTAAAGATATTTTTAATAATACTGTTGAGGCGGGAAGAGATAAAAACGATGTGATTATAATGAGTCTGTTATCTTATAAAATTTAATAGTTTAAATAGTCTGGCAGTTGCTTATTTTTAGCAACTGCCAGACTGTAACAATCCTTCCTTTAATATAACCTATAAAACTTTTAACACAATGTAACCGTAACCGTCTGTTACTGAAACTTCAATACCTTTTTCTGAAATAGCATCTTTTGTATGTAAAGTAACAGAAGGTGTTTTTTCTACAATCTCAAGTTTTTTACCTACAAATTCTTTTGGTAGTTTCACCAAATCTTTATCCACATTTTTATGATAATCTAAATATATTACTGTATCGTTCTCCTGTTTCTGCCAGTAAAAACAGGTTGCGTTTTCTGCAAGAAGAGGGTTGAAATAATGGCGATAACAAACACAATAGAAATCTGTATCTTTTGGTATTATATTACCCATTTTTCTATCAACACCTACCGGGAACGATTTACCGCTAACATAAAGTGAAAAAGGACCTACTACGTTTTTAACTCTTACAGAAGGTACTGATATACCGTGTATCAAAGAATACCCGAGAGCAAACCCAACTTCTCTAACGGTCTTGTCACCATCTCTATTTGTGAGTAGTTGGATATATCTATCAGGATAATTTGAAAGGTCGGCAATATTACCTTCTTTTTCGTTAAAGAGCAGGGTTGTAGAGAAATTTTTTGAATAATCCTCTATTTTACAAAAATCGTAGTTGATATCATTTTTAGTAAAAGGTAATGTTTTGGGGATATAGTATTCTAAAAGATTATATTTACCTTGGAACGCTTTACTTGCTTGTATAAAACCCATATATCCTAACCTGAAATCTTGTAAAGCTTTAGCTTTATAGTAAATTATATTAGCACCGTTAGGGTGGAATCTGTAAGTAATTTCGTTTCTTATCACACCATCAAGATGGTCAGCAACAAAATTGCGTTCTTGCCCTGGGTTAGCAATGATGTCATTCAGAAGAGAGCCAGTATTAATAATATCGTACTCTTCAACAATATCCAACCAACTGCAAGTAACAAGTTCATCATCTTTCAATGGAGTTTTTCCATCAACAAGGTACTCTTGTTTTTTTATTCTACAAGCAGGCGTCGCTTGCAGCATTTTTCTTTCAGTAAAAGTTATAGTTGAGTTGCGAGAAGGACTTTTTAATGTTTTACCGATTAACTGAGTTGTAAACTTCCATATATCTCCAGTAGGAGAATTGCTACCAATAAACATAAGTCTGTTCTCATCAACAATTTTTATCAGGTAAAACTTATTCTCTTTTTCATCAAGCCATTCACTCCCAATATCAGCTACTGTTTTACCGTGATTATCAACAGTTAACGCAAAACTTACAGAGTTACCGTGGTCAGCCCCAATATATGTTCCGTTGATACTCCAAGGGGTAGAATCTCCCCCACCATGTTTAATAACTTTGCCGCTCCTAAAACCTCTAAGATCTGTAGCCGCTGAAGCGTTAACAAGAGTAGCGCTACCAAAAGTAATCTGTTTGTTGCTTCCCAGCCTTATCTGCACTACAAGGTCTTCCTTTTGTGAAAATTTGCTCCTTATATAAACAGTATCGTTATTTTTTATAACCTTCAATTCACTCATATCCAAGGTTTCTTGAGCGGTAGATAATAACGAAAAAAAGAAACAAATAAGCAATAAAATTTTAAGACTTCTTAATACCTTCATAACTCCTCCTTTAGCTGAGAACCAGCCGCTAAATAATATGCAACAACACTTTAACTATCAAACTCCCTCATATCTCCATTAAAGAACAGAAAAAAGCCACTTGCAATAAAGAATACTCTAAGCAAGACACTCTCGTACAACAAAATGAGGGTCTTTTCCTTTGTTTTTTACTACCCTAAGATGTTTTAGGTACAATCGTTCTGGAAAGAATTCTTTTTATATTTTCTGCCAAACCTGGTAAGAGTTCTTCATCAGTTAAAGGCATAGAAAGGTACCTACCCAACTCCCACGCCATATCGTGTCCTGCTGAGTCTGAACCATAAACGACTCTATCTGTCCCCACAATTTTTACAGAAGTCTCAAACGGTCTAAAAGTAGTAAAACTACCACAAAATTCAAGATAAACGTTTTTAGAAGATAACGCAAGTTCTTCTGCTTCAAGCCTTCCTTTTGTACCTCCTCCTGAATGTCCCAATATAAAAGAAGCGTTAGGGTATTTTAACACAATATCTTTAAGCATCACAGGAGAATTATAATTATCGTTCCAGGTATGTATCAAAATAGGTTTTTTGTGTAGGTTGGCGTACTCCCAAACAGGAATATATCCAGGGTCGTTTACTGGAATTTTCCAATATGAAGGTAGAATCTTGAAACCTACAAAAAAATCCCCTTTAAACAAATCATCAAACAGAGGTATCGTTTCGGTTCCATAGGTAGGGTTAAATGCAATATATCCAGATATTCTATCTATATATGGTTTTAATATTTCTTCACCTTCTTTGTTATATAAATGGCTCGGTCCAAACAGAGCTGGTTCATAGGTAAGAATAATACGGTTAACGCCAATGTTATCCATCTTTGTAATGGTTTCTTCTACACCATTTTTTATATCGTTCTGTTTAAACACCCATCCTCTTGTAAATGGTGGGGTATGCCCATGAACATCTATAATCTCAACGTTGTTTATAGGATTACCTTCCCTAAAAGTGTTCCATAAAGATTTATCTTTTAAAATTGGTGAGGAAGGTGCTCTTTTTTCTGTAGCTGGTTTTAGGTTTAAGAGTGATTCAACATTTGAATGTGCAATCTTTTCTTTCTCTTCATCTGTGATAGAAGCGTGCATTAAAGATGCAATGGAAGCACCATAATGAGATTTATAACCTAACCCAAACAGAACTCGTTCCACCCCAAAATTGCTTACAAGAAGTTCTATCGTATCCCTCATATGAAGCCAAGAGGTATCAATATAGGTATTTTTACAACGTGAAAGCAGATCAAGAACGCTCCCGAAACAACCCCACATTCGCTGAGTTACAACAAAAGAGATGTCAGGGAAAATATTCGCTAAGTATTCATAATCTCTTGTTGCCTGTTCATTGTGCCCACCTTGACAATCCCAAAATATAACAGGCTTATGGTTTACAATCAAGGAAAGTAGTTGTTCAAGATGACGTACCTCAAAACGTGATACATCCGGAATAATTGATAAAGCACGTACTTGTCTGTTCTTTAAATAAGATTTAAGAAAATCGAGTGTCCCTTCTTCGTAAAAACACGCAGGCGTAATCACAAAAGAAGGAATTAACCTTTCTTTAGCACCAGAGGATTCAATCTCTTTAATAAGTTTCTGGTTACCATATTTAGGGTTTATATCTCTTGCTGCTAAGTGCCACACAAGAGACCTTTCTATACCTAAATAGTCGAGATGAGAAATAAGAGAAGTTACATCAGGAAATTGAGAACCAGCATAAGCACTTCTACCAATATTAGCATTTACATTGAAAAAGGTAAATTTTTCCATCATACACTCCTTTTCCGCCTAACGGCGACTTATCCCGAGTACCTCCGAGGGATGAAGGCAAAAACGGGAGAGAGTAAATAACACCACATACTTTTTTCCTCTTAACTCACGTAACAGCGGTAGTAAAAACGAGATTCCGGATCAAGTCCGGAATGACATATAAGGGGAATTCTCACCCTTATCATTACGCCTTTCGTTTTCTCTTGCCTGCTAAAAGCCTCCCTCAGAAAAACTGTGGGATAAGCCCCTCATCCTTGATACTTCTCCCTCAAGGGAGAAGGCAAAAAAGGTGCATTCCTTTTCCGCCTTCGGCGAGATTGCCACACTAAGAAGCCCCTCCTACGCAAGGTATACCTGCCGAAGCTTGTATTTTAGCGTAGGTTGGCTTCGGCGGGTAAAGCTCGCAAAATAAACTACAAAAGACGGAATGGGGGGGTAGTAAAAACGAGATTCCGGATCAAGTCCGGAATGACATATAAGGGGAATTCTCATCCTTATCATTACGCCTTTCTTTTATGTCTTTATGAGCATTGTTTTTTGATACAACCTTTATTCTCCTTGAAAATATTTTAAAGTTTTTAAAAGAGTTTCAGGAGATTCAAATTTAGGCATATATTCAAGACCAAAAAAATTACTATATCCAGATTCTAAAGTTTTTTGAAGTAAAAATAGATAGTTGAGTTCACCTAAAAAAGGTTCGTGCCTTCCTGGTATGCCTGCAATATGAAAATGCCCAATATAAGATATGTTGTTTGTCACAAAAGAAGTGATATTCCCCGTCATAATACCCATATGATAGAAATCATATAGCATCTTCACATTGTCCAGACCCACCTCTTTTATTATAGAGATTCCTTCAAAGGGCGAGTTTAAAAAATAACCGGGGTGGTCAACTTCAGTATTTAATGGTTCAAGGTTAAGATGAAAACCTTTTTTAGCAACCATTTCACCTGCCTGCCTCAAAGAACTAACCAACGCTGCCCTCTGCTGTTGGTAGTCGTGCCCGGGAATAGATTGTCCGGTAGTTATAATGCCTTGATGACAGCCAACAGATAAGGCGTTATCAGAAATACGGTCAACTTGCTCTAAAAAACGGGAGTTGTTCTCCTTAGATATGGGGGCGACTTTCTCATCTGTTGCAAAATTAATAACTACACTAACAAGTTCTACACCATAATCCCTGCCAGTATCAGAGATTAGTTTCAGTACGTAGGCATCTTCTCCTTGCCATGTTTCAACGTATTTGTAACCACATTTAGCAATCTCATAAACTCGTGAATCCCAAGACATATCTTTAAAAAACAGATCTACAAGTGGGGCTATTTTCATATATAACCTCCTTAAGACAGCACGTTAAAAAATTCTTAACACTACATATCCGTAATTGTCTGTTACAGAAATTTCAACTCCCTTTTTTGTAAGGGCACCTTTTGTATGTAAAGTTAAAGATGGTGTTTTTTCTATTATTTCGATTTTTTTACCGACAAGTTCTTGAGGCAACTCAACTACGCCTTTATCAATATTTTTATGGTAGTCGATATATACAACTGTATCGTTTTCTTGTCTTTGCCAATATAAACAGGTAGCATCTCCGGCAAGACGCGGATTAAAGTAGTGTCTGTATGCAAGACAATAAAACTCTGTACCCGTTGGTATCATAGGTCCCATTTTGGAGCTGATTGCGTGGGGGTAAGATTTCTTTGAGGTATATAGAGTGATTGCATTGTCTGTATTAAAAGCTCTTTTTGCAGGAACAGTTATTCCGTGAATCAATGAATACCCGAGAGCAAACCCGACCTCTCTAACAGTCTTATCGCCATCTTTATTACCCAAAAACTGTATAAACCTTTCAGGGAGATTCTTTAAATCTGAAACATTATTTTCTTTCTCATTAAAACCAAGGGGTGGTGTGAAACGGAAAGAATAGTCTTGGATGTTTTTAAAATCGTAGTTGATATTATTTTTAGTGAAAGGTAGAGTTTTGGGAATATAATATTCGTGGGTTTGGTAGTTTCCTTTATAAAGTTGAGAAGATTGTATAAAACCCATATATCCTAACCTAAAGTCTTGTAAAGCTTTGGATTTATAATAGATTATTGTTGAACCATTAGGAAAAAACCTGTATGTAATATCGTTGCTTACAATCCCTTCAAGATGTTCGCCTACAAAATTACGAACCTGCCCAGGGTGAGCAAGAATATCGGCAAGTAGCGAGCCAAAATTGATTATGTCATATTCTTCCACAACATCAAGCCATTCGCAAAACATTGGTTCATTATTTTTTAAAGGAGTTTTTCCGTTCAAAAGATATTCTTGTTTTGTTATACGACACGCTGGTTTTACCTGATATAATTTTTTTTCTGTAAATTTAACAATATCCCCTTTAGAGTTTTTTAGGGTATCTCCTTCAAGACGTCTTATCATCCTCCATATCTTATCCTTAGAGGTGTTTTCTCCAACAAAATAAAGGTTCTTCTCTGATATTTTTGCTAAATACAATTTGTTACCTTTTGAGTCTTCCCACTGAGTACCTAAATCTTCTGTAGTTCTATTGTGACCTTCAGAAAGCAGGTCAAAACCGACAGCCGCACCGTGATTTGCACCTATATAAGTACCGTTAAGGTTCCAAGGAGTTGAATCATCACCATTACCGTGTATATATTTACCTTTATTTAGAGCAGGTAGAGCCATTGGTGTTGATTTATCAATCAAGAAAGTGCCAGAAAAATTAATCTGGTTGTTAGAGCCTAAATTTATACGTACAAGAAGGTCTTCTTTTTCTGAAAACTGGCTTCGGATATATACAAAATTGTCAGATTTTAATACTTGTAGTTGGTTGTTAGACGCAAAAATATCTTTTGATGTTGTTACCGTTAAAAGTGAAACTAGCACTAATGACAGCAAAAAGACTCCTATTTTTTTCATCTTTCCTCCAAAATTTAGTTTTATCAAATAACTAGCTTATAGTATTTCTGTTATTTATCATCTTCTTAACAAATGCAACACTTCCCAAGTATTAACTTACGAACTTATGAAGTTAACAAGTAAGTATTCAGTAACTCCCTCCCCACCTGTTATAGTTTACCTACACTAATATTTTGTGCAGGTGAAAATTTGTTCGCACTATACCAACAAGGTTGGGATTCATTCCCAATTTTTAGTCAATATCAGCAAACCATCTCCACACTTGCCTCTCCCTGTGGGGAAGAGGAATAAAAGGCGAGGGTTTATCCCAAATGACATATAAGGGAAATCCTCAACCTTATATTATCATAATTTTAAAGTTTCGAACAGAAAAAGACCAATTTTATAAAAAACAGACATTTTATATATTACGTTTCTAACTTCGCAATAGGTTCAAAATTATGTTAATATAAATATGATTAAGAGGTACTCGTTTAAAGAAGGGTGGTAGGACTATAAAAGGATACATATAATGACAAAAGAAATGGGTGTTGTAATAATGGCAGGTGGTATGGGCTCAAGAATGAGGTGTTCTTCTGTTCATAAGGTATGCTTTCCTCTTGGTGGGAAACCTGTGATAAACCGTAACATAGAACTCTTTAATAATTGTGGAATAAAGACACACTTCATTGTTGTAAGACATCTTGCTGAGCAGGTAATGCAGACAGTTGCTTCTACTGATGGAACCCATTTTTTCTGCTACCAGAAAGAACCAAAAGGAACTGGCAACGCTGCTAAAACTGCAGGTCGCTTAATATCAAAAATATCAACAATAGAAGATATAATGGTGGTTGCAGGTGATAAAATCATTGAAGAGAAGATTTTATGTAAGCTTATAGAGAAACATAAAAAAACAGATAGCGACCTTACTCTTCTTGTAGGTAAAATTAAAGATTTCCCTGGTTCAGGCAGAATAATATATTCACAAGATAACTTAATATCTGGCATAATTGAAGTTTTAGATATTAGAAAGGCAGAACTTCTAAACCAATTTAAAAAACTTACCTCAAAAAAACCTCTTTCTTCAAAAGAAGCAAAAAAAATTATACTTACATATATTAGTAACGAAAAAAAGATAGAGATTGCAATTGGTCCTTTGTGGAAACTAATAAAAGAAGGGAAACCCATTACTTCAAATTTTATAAATAAAAACTTTTCTGAAGAAGATTTTATGCTTAAATGCAACCAGAACTATATACCTATAGATTCTATTAAAAAAGTTAAGCATACTAATCTATCTGTATATCTCTTTAAGCGGGAAGCTTTTTTAACATCACTTAACGAAATAAGCGACAATAACGCTCAGAAAGAAGAATATCTAACAGATACAATAGGGGTTCTTGCTAATAAGGGGGCTAAAATTGATGTTCTACCAATAGACAAACCCAGTCAAGTAATGGCATTTAATACACCTGAAGAAATCTACCAGATTGAGAAAAAACTTGTTGAAAAAAACAGCATAATAAAAGAAAAACCTTCTTATCTAAAGAGTCCTCTCGATTGGCTTAGACACTTAGAGACGGTTTCACCTGTGTCTTTAAAATATTTTAGGGATATCTATGGAAACAATTACCCTTATATAGAAAACAAAATAAAATTGCTTACAGCCGCCTTAAAAGATTATATGGAACATTTTGGGAATAACCCTGTAATAATAGTAAGAGCCCCAGGAAGAATAAATATTATGGGTAGGCATATTGACCATCAAGGCGGGGACGTTAATATGGTAGCTATAGATAAGGATATATATTGCATTATGGGTGCAAGAAACGACAGGCAAGTTTTTGCGAACAGTATGGAACCTTACAGGTTTCCTGAAAGACGTTTTAGTATAGATAGTTTAAATGTTGATTATGAAAAAAAATGGCACGAATTTATTAATAACTCTTTTTTGCTTAAACAGTTCTCTTCAGCAAAAAAAGATTGGGGTAGATATATAAAATCGGTGCTTAGCAGGTTTCAACACTTTAACGGCAAAACACCTATTAAAGGTATGAATATTATGGTTTCTGGAGATTTACCTATCGAAGGAGGTATAAGTTCTTCTTCTGCTCTATTTATGGCTGTTGCAGAAGGGTGTACCTACCTAAACAACCTAACATTGTCCCCTTATAAATTTATTGAACTTTGTGATGAGGGAGAAGAGTTTCTTGGCAACCGTATCGGTACAGGTGACCATGCAGCAATCAAATATTCAAAAAGAGGGCATATCACCCATATTGGTATTTCACCGTTTCAGATAATAAAAAGTATCCCTTTCCCTCCAGATTATCTTCTGGCTATATGTAATTCTCAGTTTCAGGCTTACAAAACAAGGGGCGCAAAAGAGATATATAACCACAGAGTTGCTTGCTACCATATAGGTAAAGAGTTGCTTAAACAAAACTTCCCTTCTATTTCTGATTTTGTTATACACCTTAGAGACATTGTTTACGGTAAAGGTAACCTTTCAGAAAAAGATATTTTAGAGATGCTTAAAAGTCTACCTATAAAAATGGCAAGAAAAGAGATTTATAGTAATCTAAAATCTGAAAAAGTTATAAGTAACATTGAATCTATACCTTCACATATTGATAACTTTCCTATTAGAGAAATTTTAACATACGGGCTTTCAGAATGTATAAGAAGCAGGTTTGGAGGTCAACTTTTATTAAAAGACAATATTTATGACTTTGGTAAATTGATGAATATTTCACATAACGGAGATAGGGTTGCAAAATGGATAAAAGATATGGATTACGCTCCGTATTCTATTGATTATTCTGATAAGACAATAGAAAAACTTATATCAAACTTACCAGAAAAAGATAACCAACTAATGTTTCAACCAGGCGGATATAGATGTAGCACACAAGAGATAGACAGGATGATAGATATATCTCTAAAGGTAAAAAATGTGGTTGGTGCACAAATATCAGGCGCAGGGTTGGGCGGGTACATTATGGTCCTTGTAAAAGAAGATTCTTATGAAGAACTGGAATCTCAAATGTTAAAATATTATTACGAATCTTTAAACCTTGAACAAGAAATGTTTATTGCGTACCCTGTTGAAGGTAGCGGTCTGGTCTATTTTTAATATATATTTTGAGCGCAAATTTAGGTTTAGTTAATATGTTCCACCTTAACTTCTACCAGATAATCGGTTCATCTCCAAGATTGCCTTTTTCATCAACCATCCACCAAAATTTATATGTACTTGTTCCTCTGTAAGCGGTTTCGTTCTCAACCAACTTAGATTTACTAACTGCTTCCACATGCCCATCAACAAAGAGCATATTGGCATGACCAGAATGCCTTAGATGTAACACCCCAGTATTGTTCGGTTTTACACTAATTGATTCGCCAGCGTGAGAGTACCTATACTGGCGACCTTTATATTTTTCATCAGTTCCAATATATATTGAATCAGCAATAACAAAAAGTTTACTGGGCCACTCCACCAGAGATGTATCGTAGCCAGAAATAGTCTTATCTTTAATATATGTCGAAGGAAAAATTACTCTCCAAAGCCCAGTACTGTAACCATGCCTCCACCCGTAAGCAGATAAAGGATAATCATCATCATATTCATAAGGAGGATATGCTGGGCATACAACAAGTTTTTGGGAGGGAATATATTTCCCTATATATGCCGAATGTCTAAACCATTCCTTAGTACCTCCATTAACTGCATCTCCTGTTGATAGCATTAAAAATCCCTTATAATCCTGAGAATACATCTGAAAACCCAATCCTATCTGTTTAAGGTTATTCATGCAGACAGAACTTTTTGCCCTTGCTCTTGCTTTGCTTAAAGCAGGTAACAACATAGCAGCAAGTATGGCTATAATAGCTATAACAACCAGAAGTTCAATTAAAGTAAACCCACTATCTTTTTTCATTTTTTCTCATCTCCTGTTAAAGAATCCTACACTTTAACTACCTCAGTATGTGAAGTGTAGGTCTCTCAAAGTGCTCTCACTATTAGGAAATACATTCGGGAAAGCCTGCCAAGGCAATATAGAATCAGAAGCATTTGGCCATTTTTTACGATAAACAGGAATCCATTTTGCGTTACCTCCCACATAAAGAGCATTAACTCCGTCCCATAAATGGTTTCCAAACGCCGAATGAAGAGCTAAACAGTTCCATGCTTTATAATAGACACTATTTGGATTATCTCTGGTTGCAGTAGTAGATGTATTATGCCAGTATTTAGCAGTAGTCCATTTTCTGTCAGCCAGAATAACAGTATCAGAATGTGTCTGCACATTTAATCCATAAGCATAGGCATAAGAACAACTAGTTCCATAATACGCTCCTGCAGGGTTTGTTGCCAGATATCCAGGTATATCAGAGGGTTCATCACGGGCAACACTCGGACATATAAAAAGATTACTATCTGTTATGTAGGCAGGTGTTTCTAATGCTGGGTGCGGGTCATCTTGAGCATCAAAAGGAATAGTTTGTCCTGTGAGTAAAGCAAGTGACCTATTTGTTTTTGACTCAGGGTCTTGCCCCTCTCTTTCCTCAAGTATAGGAAACCATCCACCCCAATCTTGAGCATAAATATGTAGAGCCAGTCCGATTTGTTTAAGGTTGGTTAAGCAGACCCCTCTATTTGCCTGTTCTTTTGCTCTCGCAAGAGCAGGCAACAACATAGCAGCAAGTATCGCTATAATAGCTATAACCACAAGAAGTTCAATGAGGGTAAAACCTGTCTTTTTTCTCATTTTTCTCACCTCCTTTTCCCCCTGCTTTGTCAAGGTGTTTTTTTAAAGGAAGTCTTTTACAGTTTCTCTCTGCTTATAGTCTACTCTCTCCCTATAATTTTAGTCAAGTATTCGAATTGCCTCATTAAAAATCTATCTGAAAATATATCGTTGCCTCATTAAAAAATCTATACGAAAATATTCACCTCAAAGGAGGTGGATAGAATGGAGAAGGAGTTAGAGATGAAGACGAGG
>JALNXB010000033.1 GCA_023230585.1 bacterium | reverse complement strand
TGTTCTTATACTCTGAGCCTGTTAAGCCCTTCGGAGATGCTTGTTATGCAGAAGGGTGAGTTCTCAGAGTGCCCGATTGTTGTGTAGAAGGTGTATGCACCGTAGTACCAGAGTGAGTAGACACCACATACTTTTTTACCCCTAATTATGTATTTTTGATATATACCCTCTTATGATGTTATAATAAAAAAAAATTTAACAAGTTTAAACTATATTAATAAGAACTTATAATGAAAATCATATCCTATAAACCTGATGAGATAAACAAATACTATACTATTTCAGGTTTCATACTATTTTTTCTCGGCGTTTTAATTAAATACCCACCTGCTTATGACTACACTATTGTTAAAAACATAACTGGTTTTCTCTTCTCTATTTTTCTTGTGGTTATTTTTATTACTCAAAACAAAAGGTTTAGTTTCAACAAATATATATTTACTCCTTTTCTACTTTTTTTTCTGTGGACAGTTATCTCTGCATATACAAGCCCCTTCAAACACGGAGCATCAAAACAACTTGAAGAATACCTGCTATATTTTACTATTTTCTTATGTGCTACAAACTGTAAGATAGAAAAAAACTGGTTTAATATATGGATACTTGCAGGTGTGAGTGCTTCAATACTTGCAATTTTTCAGTTTTTTAGCAGTTTAAGGTACCCTGTTTCAACTTTTGGTAATCCAAACTTTTTTGCTGGCCATCTTATGATGCTTATTAGCATATCTTTCTCACATATTTTTTTAAAAGAAAACAATATAGAAAAAAGGTTATTATACACTCTTTTTTTTCTTATCTTATTACTTGCTTTAATACTTACTCGTTCCCGTTCTGCTATTTTTGCAACATTATTTGGTCTTTCAACTGTTATGTTTCTCCTAAACAGAAAAGGAAATTTTATAAAAAAATGGGGCGGTTATATTATTTTGTTGATAAGTCTTCTTTTTCTATTTCCAGTTATTAAAACCTGGTACTTGACCAACGTTAGGTTATTCTTATGGAAAGGTACTTGGCAAATGATAAAAGCAAGACCTATTTTTGGTTGGGGGCTGGGAAATTTTGTTTTTTTCTACCCACGCTTCAGAATAAAAGAGTATTTTCTTCAATCAGAGTCTACCCCTACCACAACCCACGCCCATAACGAATATCTCCATTTATGGTCTGAGATTGGTATTATTGGGCTTATTTTGTTCCTTACGCTCCTTGCAATAATATTTTACAGTTTAACTAAGGAAGCAAAGAAAGATGATTTTCAAAAAATATTATCTTTTGGGATTGTTGGAGCAATTGCTTCTGTTATTCTTGATAATATATTTTCAACAAACTTGCGAAACCCTTCAACCTCAATGTATTTCTGGTTTCTTATAGGTTTAGTTTCAAATATGGCTAAACAAGAAGAAACAGATATTGATATTTCAAAAGTTTTATGGTATACTATTTTGTTATTATCTGTTATAATGGTGGTATTCACTTCCTTCTATCGAGTGCTTCCTGAGGTATACCTTAAAAGAGGTATTTGGGCAAAAGAGGAAAGAAGAGATGAAGAAGCAATAAAAAACTATCTTGTTGTATCTTCTTTAAATCCGAACAACTATGTTTCAAGATACAAACTTGCTTATGTTTACGGTGAAACAGGGTATCTTGATGATGCTATAAAGGTATATACAGAAATAAATGATAAAATATTTCCTCATTTTGCAAAACTTGATGCCAACCTTGGGACTCTCTACTTGAGAAAAGAGGAATATAAAAAAGCACTCTACCATTACAGGTGGCAAGAGTGGTTCAACCCTTACGACATTGATGTTTTGTGTGGTATAGCTTCAATACATTTTATATACACAGAAGATATAAACCAAGGAGTTGAGTATTTAAATAAAGTCTTAAACCTTGACCCTCAAAATGAATACGCAAATAGGATTATGAAAATGCTAAAAGACGAGGGGAAAATATAGGAGGAGGTATGGGAAAAATAAAAGTTGGTGTGATAGGTTGCGGTGGGATGGGAAGACTTCATTCAAAAATTCTCTCACAAATGGAAGATGTTGAGATATTTGCGGCATCAGATTTATCTGAAAAAGCACTTAAACTTTATAATGAAACTTTCAAGCCAACTCATTCTTTTACTGATTATACAAAATTGGTTGAACTTGACGAATTAAACGCTGTCCTTGTTTGTTTACCAACCTATCTCCATAAAGATCCTGTTGTTTTGGCAGCAAAAAATAATAAAGCAATCTTTTGTGAAAAACCTATATCTATGACATTAGAGGATGCAGATGAAATGGTCAACGAGTGTGATAAGAGAGGTGTTATCTTCTCAATAGGTTTTGTTAGAAGGTTTGATAATGGTTGGGAAAAATTTAAAGAAATAATACTCTCAGGTAAAATTGGAAGACCTGTTGTCTGGAGAAACTTTATGATAACATCAGCGCCGTCATCTCCATGGTATATGGACAAAGAGAAAGGAGGCGGTCCTTTTATAGATGGTTGTGTTCACAACTATGATTTTGCCAGATATGTTTTTGGAGATATAAATAGAGTGGCTGGACTACCTATAAAAATAAAGACAAGTTCAACTGCTCTCGACACAGGAACATTTGTTCTTGAATTTAAGTCTGGTGACCAACATATATTAAACTGGTCATGGGGTTTACCTGCAAAATGCGGTGGTAAAAGGTTTAACGATGTTTTTGGACCTAATGGCACAATCTATTTTCAGGATGGAATAGAAGAGAAAGATTTACCAGAAGATTTTGACCCTCAAACAGAGGGGGTGTATCTTTTCAAAAATGGTGTAGAAACCCAATATATAAGATATAAAAAGAACCAGATGTTTAATGATCAGATGAAACACTTTATCAATTGTGTTAAAGGTATAGAAAAACCCAAAGTAACAGGTTTAGACGGGTATGAGGCTCAACAAATAGGGCTTTCCGTTTTAAAGATAGTTTAATAGGAGGAAGTAATGGGAAAGGTTTGTGAAATTTGTGGAAAAAAAACAAGTACAGGAAATAAAGTAAGCCATTCAAATAGAAAATCAAGAAGAACTTGGAAACCGAATATTCAAAGAATGCTAACTGAGATAAAAGGCGTAAGAAGAAGAATAAATATATGCACTTCTTGCATAAAAACAGGTAAAGTTAAACGACCTTCTGCTCCTCAGCAATCGACTGAACCGGAAGAATAAGTTGTTAAATTAGAGATTTTTAAGATAATTCGGTATAAACCGTTAAAACTTCTAACGTAAGGCGTATAGTAGATATCAGACAATTCGTCTGGTTGAGGAATATTAATTTTTTCTGGTAGGGTTGCTTCAAAAAAAGAGTTCTTATTTTTTACCCAACATTTTTTTGTATTGGGTTCATCAGCTCTTATTGTTTTAATTGTAATATTCCGACATAAAAAGATAGGTAGAGGATTACCTTTCCCAAAAGGTTCAAGGTATGTAAAGATATCTTCTATTAGAGAAGGCGTTAGTTTGTCAATATCAAGTTCACAGTCATATTGTTTATTTATGTGGAAGTGCCATTCTGTTGAATCCCAGATATCCTTAACAATATCAATTTTGGTGGAAGAACACTTAAACCCAACAGCTTGACTATGACCTCCAATTTCGTCCATAAACTCTTCTATATTTGATTTTAAACTATGGAGTAGATACCCATCGGGTGTTCGGATAGACCCTCTTATAAAATCATCTTTCTTATAACAGACTACAAAAGGTCTTTCAAATTTCCCTGCTAACCGAGATGCAATTATACCGCTTAACCCTCTATAATCATCGTCAGAAATTATAAAACCTTTTTCAATATCGTCACAATTCTCAATTGTTTTCATAATTTTTGTTATAGCCCTATACCTTTCTCTATCATTTGCATCAATTTCATTAGCAATCTTTTCTATAAGAGAAATATCGTTTTCAAGAAGCAACTCTAAAACAATCTCAGGTTTTCCTAATCTCCCAGGAGAGTTAAGTTTAGGGTTAAGCCTCATAACAATATCTCTAATTGTAGGAGTTGGTTTAAGCCTATAAAAATCAAGAAGATAATTTAAACCTTTTATTGATGTGAAAGGAAGTTTTCTGAGCCCTTCTTTAACAAAAATCCTGTTCTCGCCAACAAGTGGTACAATATCTGCAAGAGCAGCAAGGCAAGGGATTTCATACATTTTAGAAATTCTTTTTTCTCTCAACCCAGACATTAACTGCTCCATACCAGTAATAAACTTAAAAACAACACCTGTGCCACTAAGGTAACTAAAATCCTTATTCCATTTAATGCAATTAGGATTAACATATATATGGCTTTTAGGAAGTTTATCTGGAAACTCCATAATATGATGGTCAAGAATAATACATTTTAGACCTAATTGTTCAGCTTTCTTTAATGCCTCAACAGATGATATACCGCAGTCAACTGTTATAAGTGTAGAAAATCCATTTTCTTTAAGTTCACTTATTAAAGATGTTGGTATCTCATAATTATCTTCAAGTCTATGTGTTAGATAAAAAGGAATTTTTATACCTAAATCCCTAAAAAACGAAAGAATTAAAAATACCCCACATATCCCATCAACATCTCCATCGCCAAATACAAATACTTTTTCACCATTTAAGATAGTTTTTTTTAGTGTATCACAGGCGTTTTTTAACACAGGTATGCTGAACGGGTCAGTTAAACTTGGTATCCCAGAAAAAAGAAATTTAACCATATCAGTTTCAGATTCAAAACCTCTCGCAAGTAAAATTTCTTTTATTATTGGTGGAATTTGTTGTTTAATCATAATATTGTTTTATAAATTTGCTGTCCATTGTAAACTATGGGAGGTTGCTTTGTGAGGAAGCCGTTACTTTTTAATAATTACACGGACCTTAACACCGGCTTCCTTAAGCATATCCGAAGCGATAATATCAGGGTAGGGCTCTTTAATAACAATCTCCTTTATCCCACCGTTAATTATCATTTTTGAACAAACACTGCAAGGATGACAGGTAATGTACAGGGTGCTTCCCTTTATTGAAATCCCGTGATACGCTGCCTGAATTATAGCGTTCTGTTCAGCGTGCAATCCTCTGCATAACTCATGCTTTTCACCAGAGGGTACGCCAAGTTTTTCTCTAAGACACCCTGTCTCAGAACAATGTTTTAAACCAGAAGGCGCTCCGTTATAACCGGTCGCAAGTATTCGTTTCTCTTTAACAAGAACTGCTCCAACTTTTCTTCTTAGACAGGTAGAACGGCTACTAATAAGTTCTGCAATTTGAATAAAATATTCGTCCCAGTCAGGTCTGTGGATAGATTGGGTATTCACTCGAAAATCTCCTTATCTTTTCTGAAATATCTTTTAATATTTCCGCATTATCTTTATATTTAAATGTTTCATCTATCCAACTGGCAATCTTTTCCATCTCTTCCTCTTTCATTCCACGACTTGTCACTGAAGGTGTGCCAACCCTTAACCCACTTGTTATTTTTGGAGACAAAGTATCAAACGGAAGAAGGTTTTTATTTGTAATAATACCAACGCTTTCAAGTAATTCTTGAGCCTCCAAACCTGTTAAGCCCTTGTTAGTTAAATCAATTACAAAAAGATGGTTATCAGTACCACCACTAACTATCCTATACCCTCTTGCAACCATTTCAGCACACAGTTTTTTTGAGTTTTTTATGATCTGTTGTTGGTAGACCTCAAACTCGGGTTTTAATGCTTCATTAAAAGATACCGCTTTTGCAGCAATAATATGCATAAGAGGACCGCCTTGTATTCCGGGCATAAGTGAACTATTTAGTTTTGGACCGTATTTCTTTTTTGATAACACAAAACCGCCTCTCGGACCTCTTAATGTTTTATGAGTAGTAGATGTCACAAAGTCTGCAACCTCCACAGGAGAAGGGTGAATCTTGGCAGCTACTAATCCAGCAATATGAGCAATATCAGCAAACATAAAAGCATTTACTTCTTTTGCAATTTCTGAAAATTTTTGGAAATCTAATGTTCTTGAATAAGAACTTGCACCACAAACTATTACTTTTGGTTTAACATAATGAGCAATCTCTCTTACTTTGTTGTAATCAATAGATTCACTCTCTTTATCTACTGAATAAAAAAATGGTTGGTAGAAAACCCCTGAAAAATTGTTAGCCAACCCGTGAGTTAGGTGCCCACCAGCAGACATATCCATAGCAAGTATTTTATCTCCGGGTTTCAGAATAGAAAAATATACCGCCATATTTGCTTGACTACCTGAGTGGGGTTGTACATTGGCAAACTCTGCCCCAAACAACTTACACGCTCTATTGACTGCTATCTCTTCAATAGTATCAACATATTCACATCCACCATAATATCTTTTGGCAGGGTATCCTTCTGCGTATTTATTGGTAAGAACTGAACCAGCAATCTTTAAAACCTCTCTACTAACAATATTTTCAGAAGGGATAAGAGTAATTGTGTTAATTTGTTTTTTCTCTTCCTCTTCTACAAGTTTAAAAATCTCTTCATCTATACATTTAGACATTGTCAACCTCCACTAAGGGTATAAGAGAAAAATCAGCAAAAAGACTAAAAATTTCATTAACTTCACGTAAAAGAGCAAGCCGATTTTCTCTAATTTTTTCATCATCACACATAATAAGAACATCGTCAAAAAAAGTATCAATCACATTTCTCCATTTTCCAAGATTCTTCAAGAAAGAAATATATTCACCGTTGTTATACAAACTCCTTAAATGAGATCCTGTCTCTTTATACAAAGAATAAAACTCTTTTTCGGCTGGGTCACTTAAAAGTTTTTCAACAACAGAATCTCCAATACAAATCTTTTTCTCATCTGCCTGTTTCAAAATATTTGCAACCCTTATAAAAGGAACAAGTAGATTTAGACCTTCGCCTTCAGAGAAAAAAGTTTTTAGAGCAACAGTCTTTAACCTAATATTAAGAAAATTCTCTTTTTCAGAAGAAATCACAGCTTTTCTTATACCAGACGAGAAACCTTCATTTGCAAGTATATTTTCGATTCTCTGATACAAAAACTGAAATATCTTATCAGAAACATTGTTAGGGTTATCCACAAAAAGAAGAAGAGATTTATCCAACAACTCTTTTATTGGAATATTAAGATTTTCAGACCAGAGTATTTCAATCAACCCGTTAGCAACCTTTTTTATACCGTAAGGGTCTCCAGTTCCTTTAATCTTAATATCATCAAGAAACATTCCACACAACGTTTCAATTCTAACAACTACAGAAGCCACAGAAGTTTCAAAACTTTCAGGAAGGATATCACCAGAAGATTTTGGGAAATAATGTTGCTCAATACCTTTAGCAACAACAGAGTTGTAACCATTCTTTTCAGCATAAACTCTACCAATAATACCTTCGAGAGATGGAAACTCTGCAACCATAAGAGTTGCAAGATCATTTTTACATAATAAAACTATCTCATTTATATTATCTTTTACTGCCTCACTAACACCTAAAAACTCTGTAACCAGATTGGCAATCTTTTTAAACCTTTCAACCCGCGCATAAACGCTACCCCATTTTGGGTGGTAAGAAATTCTTTTTAACTCATTAGAATATTCTTTAAAAGGGACAGATAAATCTTTATCCATAAAAAATATTGCATCTTCCATTTTACTTGAAAGTACTGAAAGATAGTTCCTTTTTATCTCTTCACTCTTAACACCATCAGAAACAACAATATAGTAAGGTAGTAGTTGTTGGTCCTGGTTAAACAGAGGAAGACCGTTAAGATTACGTATTACTGCACAAACAACCTCTTGTGGGAGAGCCATATACTCGTCCTTCAACTCACATTTTAAGACAAAAGGATATTCCAAAGCATTTAAAATTTTAACCAACTCTTTCTCATCAAAAACTATTTCAGAAGAAATTTCTTTATTAATTATTGTTTTTGTGAATTCCAACCTTAAATCAGGGTCAAATATAACAAAATGTTTCAAGATTTTATCTATATAGTCACGAGCAGAGGCAGGTTTAAACTTTCCGCAACTCAAAACTCTATGCCCATAAGAATAAGGTCCACTTTTTATGCCTGCCAATTCCAAATCAATAATTTCCTCGCCTAACATAGCAAAAACCCATCTTATTGGGCGTATAAACCTAAACCCATCCTTCTGCCATTTCATACTTCTTGGGATTTCTATTTTTTTTACACTTTCAACCAATATATTCCCCAAAATATCTTTAATAGGGATTCCAACAGTCTTTTTTATTAACGCTACAACTTTTTTGCCACTTTTTTCTTTTATAAAAAGTTCATCCAAAGAAACATTGTTTGAAGCAGCAAACCCTTTAGCAGCAGAAGTATAATTGCCTTCACCGTCGATTGCAACCCCAACAGGTGGACCTGTTATTTCAGATGATATGTCTCCTTGTGTTTTAGCAACATCTCCCAAATAAACAATCAACCTTCTTGAGGTAGAAAAGAACCTTAACGATACATAGTCAACCCTATTTTCTTTCAAAATATCAGACAAAAAATTAACCCATTTTTTCTTTAAAAATTCTCCTGTCCAAGTGGGCAGGTCTTCACACCCAATTTCTACAACTAAATCTTCTCTTTCCATTTGTTTTTTTCCTAAATTTTATAACGTTCAGTTATATACTCTCTATTTTATCTCTTTATTGCCGTTTTGTGGCATTGCGAGTGTTTATCCTATACACTCTTTGTTCCCTTTCCAATACACCTTAAAGACGACAGCAAGACGAAGGTCCTGAATTCCCACTCCTTTTTGCCTCCGAGAGTCTTGTCCCGAGTATCTCCGAGGGATATTATGCGCATGGCAACTTCCTCGGGGGCACCCGGGAGAAGCACTCGTAATGACAAGAGGGGGCGTGTATACGCCATAGTCCCAGAGTGAGTAAATAACACTCCATACTTTTAAAGGTTAAATAGTAGATTATATTAGATTTTCTCTTTTTTTTCAATTTTGACCAAAAATATAAGAAGAAAAACAATAAGCGAAAAATGTAAAGTCCAAACTCCTACAACAGGAGGAACTCTACCTGAGGTTGCCAGCCCAAAACTAAAAGCATAAATACCATAAGATACAAAAGCAAGGACCATAGAGATACTTAAAACAAAAACCCGTGCAAGTTTTTTTGAAATTGAAAAAAAAGGAAGCAACAAAAAAAGAAGAAAAAAATTAAGGAGAGGGTAAGCCGTTCTTTCATGAAAATAACTTTCCATCTCCTTTTGAATAATTCCAAATTTTTTCATATTTGTTAAAAGATGTTTAAACTCAACATACGACAATGTTTCAATATTCTTTGAATCTGAAGCAAGAATTTCTGGCATTATCTGAAACTGGGTTCTAAAACTCCGAAAAACATCTTTTTTTAACAGTTGCCCGTTCAAATCAAACAACCATAAGTTCCCATTTTCAAATCTCCAATAATTTTTACCTTCATACCTAGCTTTCTCTGCCTTAATTAGTTTAGTATATTCGCCTTTCTTTATATACGAGAATTGAACCATTTCAAAAAAATCTGGTGAGATAAATTTTTCGCTATATACTAGGTATTCGGGTGAAGAAAAATTTATTGTTTTAACTTCCTTAAATTTACCTTTTTTTATCATACAAACCGGGACAGTATAATTTCTCACATAAAAAGTAAAACCTGATACAAGCAGCCCACACACACATAAAATATAAAAGATTTTTCTATGGTTAATCCCAGAAATTTCAAAAACTTTTAACTCTCCATATTTTAGCATCTCTGAGATAAAAAACATCCCAGATAAAAATGTTACAATTGGTGACATTTCAATAAAAAGTTCAGGTGCATCAAACAAATATTTCCACAACCGTAAACCTTTATCTACTAACTCTAAACTATGTAGGTCATCAATTATTCTAATAAAAATAAATAGCGAAACTATTGATACTGAAATAATAATAAAAGTTTTAAAAAAGGATAGGATAGTATATTTTACTTTTAACATTCTTTTTTCCAAAGTGATACAACCAGTATAACAGAAAGAAGCATAGAGGCCCAAATAAGGTAAGGGGTACCGATTTTTTTTGCTAACAATTCTCCCACAAAAATAAGTTGAAAAAATAGCATCCCAACAATACCTCCCAAACCTATATGTAAAACCTTGTTTTTTTGCCTTACTCTATACCCTAAACCAGAACCAATAAATATAAAAAGAAACGGCATTATTCCAAAAATTATTCTCTTATTAACCTCTATCTTTTCATCAACCCCGTACTCTGATAGCAGGTAGGTTAAATGTCGTTCAGATATTTTAGGTTCACTTTGAACTGAAATAAACTCTGTTGGTAAAGAATATAAAAAAGAATATTGTTTAAAACTAAGGTTAGTTATTGCGCCCTCATTAGGACGACTAACAATATTCCCATTAGAAAGTTTGAAAAGAAGTTTATTCTGTTTTCTATCATAAGAGAGTGAACCAGAGTTAGCGTTAAGAAAATTTACTGTCTGGTTTTCGGTATAAATAATTGATATATCTTCCAACCTGAAATCTTTATACACCTTACCAAAATATATTGTTATACCAGGTATTCCGTTTATAACATTTTTTTCTTGAATAAGAGATAACGGGTTTTTAAGTTTTAAATTTTGGAGCAGGTTTCTCTGTTTAAAACTAATTTCTGGCAACAAAAAAAGGTCAAAAACAAGTAAAAAAAGAGTGCCTACTACAGCAAAAATAATAATCGGTCTTAAAACCTTGAGAGAAGAAATGCCAGAAGAAGAAAAAACCAAAAGTTCCCTATCCATAGATAACCTGGCAAACAGAGCCATAGAAGAGTATAAAAACGCAAGAGGTATGATATGATTAAAAGTAGTAAAAAAAGTTAAAATAAAAAGAACAAATATTGGCACTGCAGAAAAAGTTCCTTTTGATAATATCTGGAATATCTTTAGCAGGGCTCTCATCGAAAATAGAAAAGCAAAAATTGCAAAAGAAAACCCTAAATTTATAATAAACTCTTTTGATATATAGTTTTTTTTAATTTTTGATTCCATAAGAAATATTGTAGAATATTAACAACCTTATGTCTATAAGAAAAAAAAATTTTAAACATTTTGATACAAAATGTATCTACTGCAAAGAAAAAAAGATATTAAACCAATATGGGTTTTGTTCACCCTGTTTTAAGTATATAACAGTTATTGAAAACCTTCCAAAAGTTGATAAATATCATATCTTTAAATACGAAGGACCTATCAAGGAGATTATTCAAGACTTAAAATATAGAAGAAAAAAGTTTTTAGCTAAACAACTGGCTAACATTATATTTACACACATCCAAAAAGGCAGTATCAAAGAATTTGATTTTATAATCCCTGTCCCTTTACATTGGAGGAAAGAGTTCAAAAGAGGGTTTAACCAATCGGCTCTTATCTCTGTTTATCTTGGTGTAAAATTAAAGAAAAAAACTCTTTTAGGTGTACTGGTAAAAAATAAGAACACGTTATCTCAAACCAACCTTACTTTTAGTGAGAGGAAACTAAATATAAAGAATGCCTTTATAGTTAGAAAACCACCACTTATAAAAGGAAAACAACTGCTACTTCTTGACGATGTTTACACCAGTGGGGCTACAGTTAATGAAGCAAAAAAAACTCTTATTTCTGTTGGAGCATCAGAGGTAATTATCCTAACATTGGCAAGAGTTTAAAACATTCTAAAGAAAATATTGCAAAATTAAATAGAATATTGTATAATGAGTTTTATCTTATATCTTTCTTAATGATGGCCTTACTTTGTTTAGTTGAAAATTTAAGTTCTTATTAAAGACCTTTAAAGAGAAAGAGCGAGTTACAACTGTTTACTGGGCAAAGTAGACAGGTACACTAAAGATAAAAAAAACAATCCATTATTTTCTTTTTATTATAGGCGGAAGAATGGTGGTTGATTATTAGATTAGGTTAAAAGTTATAAATTAAATGGTACTTGTGTTAGAAACTTATTTTATGAGGAGGATTATATTATGAAGGTAGGAATTAATGGTTTTGGAAGAATTGGAAAGCTTGTTTTGAGAGCCTCTCTTGAAAAAAATTTTCCCGAGGTAGAGTTTGTAGCAATTAATGATATTGCTGATACAAAAACTCTTGCTCACCTGTTCAAATATGATTCAAACTATGGAACATTTACAGGGGAAATTGTAGCAAAAGAAGATGCACTTGTAATTAATGGAAAAGAATACAAAGTCTTTTCTGAAAAAAATCCCTCTGATATTCGCTGGGATGAAAAAGGTGTTGATGTTGTTGTAGAATCAACTGGCTTTTTTACAGAAGCAGAAAAAGCTAAAGGACATTTAGCAAATGGAGTTAAGAAGGTCTTGATTTCTGCACCGGCTAAAGGTGAAGATATTACAATAGTTTTAGGTGTAAACGAACAAGATTATGACCCTTCGAAACATACTGTTCTTTCAAACGCTTCTTGTACAACAAACTGTCTTGCACCTGTAGTTAAGGTTCTTGACGAAGTTTTTGGTGTTGCGAAAGGACTTATGACAACAATACATTCATATACAAACGACCAGAGAATTCTTGACCTTCCACATAAAGATCCCAGAAGAGCGAGAGCTGGCGCTGTATCAATGATTCCTACGAGCACCGGTGCGGCAATAGCGATTGGGAAGGTTATACCATCTCTTAAAGGTAAACTTGATGGTTATTCAATGAGAGTACCCACACCAACAGTTTCTGTTGTTGACCTTGTTGCAGAACTCAAAAACTCAGCAAGTGTTGAAAGTGTAAACTCTGCTTTCAAAAAAGCAAGTGAGACCACATTGAAAGATATCTTAGGATATTCCGATGAACCTCTTGTATCAAAAGATTATGTAAAAGACCCTCATTCTGCAGTAATTGATTCACTATCCACATACATTGTAGAAAGAAATTTAATAAAGGTTTTGGCTTGGTACGACAATGAGTGGGCATATAGTTGCAGAGTTGTTGACTTGCTAAAATATATGGCTGGTAAACAATAAGTATATTTTAAAAATCAGAGAAGAATTTTTGGCAGGTCTTAAACAGGACCTGCCAAAACTGATTTTGGTCTTTTATTTGTTAATTAATAATAAAACGGAGAAGTTATGGAACTTCATACTATTGAAGACAAGAGTTATAAAGGCAAACGTGTTTTTTTAAGGGTAGATTTTAATGTACCGCTCGATAATGGAAATATAACCGATGATACAAGAATAAAGGCGGCTTTACCAACAATTAATTATCTTCTTAAAGAAGGTGCTTCAATTATTGTTGGTTCTCACCTTGGTAGACCTAAAGGGAAAGTTGTCCCTGAAATGAGTTTGAAACCTGTACAAGAGAGGTTATCTGCTCTACTTAACAAAAAAGTAAACTTTGTTGTAGATATTCTTGGAGGCGAGACCAAAAAGATATCTTCCAAACTAAAAGAAGGTGAAATTCTGCTTCTTGAAAATTTAAGATTTTATAAAGAGGAAGAAGATGGTGATGAGAATTTTGCAAAAAAACTTGCATCTCTTACAGATTGTTATGTGAACGACGCATTTGGAACCTGCCATAGAAAACACGCTTCAATATATCAGATAACAGAGCATTTCTCTTCTGTTGCTTGTGGTTACCTTATACAGAAAGAAACCAAGGCTTTATCTGTGCTTATTGATAACCCACCAAAACCTTTTCTTCTTATACTTGGTGGTGCAAAAGTGCTTGACAAGATAGGTATGATTAAAAACCTTCTTGATAAGGTTGATACTATAATTACTGGAGGTATAATGGCGTATACCTTCATTAAAGCAAAAAATTTGGAGGTAGGTAGTTCTAAAGTTGAATTTGACGCAATCCCTGAAGCAAAAGAAGTTATTAAAGAAGTTAAAAGAAGACATCTAAAACTACATACTCCGCTCGACCATATTGCTACAGATAAGATATCAGTTGATTCTAACTTTTCTCCCACAAACAGAGGTAAAATACCTTTAGACAAAATTGGTGTGGATATTGGTCCAAAAGCCATTCAAGAGTACACAGGTTTTATAAATAGTTCTAAATCAATTTTTTGGAATGGTCCTATGGGAATTTTTGAAATTGAACCGTTTGCTAATGGTACTATGAAGATAGCCCAAGCGGTAGCCTCATCAGATGCGTTTTCTGTTATTGGTGGAGGCGATTCTGTTGCAGCAATAAACAAAGCAGGTGTTTCTGATAAAGTGTCTCATATATGTACAGGTGGAGGAGCTTCTTTAGAATTTCTGGAGAAGGGGATACTTCCTGGAATTGAAGTATTAAAAAAATAGAGGAAAAAATGAAAAAAACACTAATAGCAGGAAATTGGAAGATGTACAAAACTCCAACAGAAGCAGTAGAATTTTTAAATAATTTAATGACAAAAAAACTACTATATGACGATAGAGAAATACTTGTCTGCCCTTCTTTTACTTCACTTTATCCTGCATCTCAAGTATTACAGAAAACTTCTTCAATCAAGTTAGGTGCACAGAATGTTTGTTGCCAAAAAGAAGGAGCCTTTACAGGAGAAGTTTCTGCCATAATGCTTAAAGATATTGGAGTTGAATACGCAATCTGTGGACATTCAGAAAGAAGACAACTCTTTGGCGAAGAAGATGGGATAGTGAACAAGAAAATTAAGATGGCTCTCCAGTTTGATATCTGTCCAATATTATGTATTGGGGAGACCCTTGAAGAAAGAAATACCAACAAAACCTATGATATTATAAAAGGGCAACTTACCAACTCACTTAATGAAGTTAGTGGTAGTTCAGAATTTGTGGTTGCTTACGAACCTGTTTGGGCAATAGGAACAGGACTCTCTGCAACACCTGAACAAGCAGAAGAGGTTCACCTTTATATAAGAAAACTTCTTGAAGAAATGTTCGGCAAAGAAACAGCACAAAATATACGGCTACTCTATGGTGGTAGCGTTAAACCAGACAATGTAGATTCACTTATGCGTCAGAACAATATCGACGGGGTTCTTGTGGGAGGCGCAAGTTTGGATGTAGATTTTTTTGCAAGAATTATAGATTATAAATAGTTTAAATCCTAATTGGAGGTTCAAATGTATCTTTTTTTTCTTATTTTTCACGTTGTTATTTCAGTGTTACTTATTACAGCAGTATTGCTTCAATCAGGTAAAGGGTCTTCACTATCAAATATTTTTGGCGGTGGTGGAATGGAAACAGTTTTTGGAGCGGAAACATCAGCAATTTTAAATAGAATAACAACAATTTTTGCCATTCTTTTTATAATCAACTCAATAGTTCTTGCTACTGTTCCGGGGAAACTTACTACCAAAAGTATAATTAAACAAGAAGCCCTCAAGGAACAGGTTGCTCCAACTCCGACTCCTACTCCGCCACCTGCTCCTGACGCTGTGAATGAGTGATAACAAATTTATTCTTAATTATGTCTAAATATGTCAGGCTTCCAGAAGAAGGATATATTGTTTTTGTTGGAGATACCCACGGTGACTATATAACAACCAAAACAATAATCAAAAATTACTTGAATAGAAAAGATTATTATATTCTAATGCTCGGGGACTATATAGACAGAGGGAAAGATTCTCAAAAAAATCTTGATTTTCTGCTTAAAGTTTACGAGGAACATAAAAACATTTTTCTTCTTGCGGGCAACCACGAAATGCATTCAATAAGAAAATGTTCTCCTTCAGATTTTTGGAACTCTATTACTGATGAAAAAAAGGAAGAGTATAACAAAAAACTTTTAACACTTCCTCTTGTTGCAGTAGGTAACGGTTTTATAGCTCTTCATGGAGCTTTACCTAAAATATCTAATTTAAAAGAGATACAAGATATTAAAAACGGGGATGATAACTGGACAAGAATCGTATGGGGAGATTTTAGAGAAAAAAAAGGCGGAGAACTTGGGAATTTCCTTGGCAGACCAAAGTTTGGAAAAGACTATTTTGAAACAATTATGAGTAATCTTAAACTTAACGTGTTAATTAGAGGACACGACCCACTTGCTCCAGAAAAAATGTTTGATAATAGATGCTTAACTCTTTTTACTTCATCTGCCTACAAAAAAGAAAGAAAGATTGCTATAAGCAGGCTTGATAAAGAGATTAAAAGTATAAACGATATAAAAATACTCTCTTTTGATAGATTGGAAAATTGAAATGAGAATTAAAGATTTTGGCGGTTATAAATTAGAAGAAGTTATTGGTGGCGGGTTGAACACCCGCATTTATAAAGCTCACTCGTCTCTTGCTAAACCACCTTACGAACATACCGTTGCAATAAAAACCTTAAACTTAAAATCTAACAATTATAAAGAAAACAGAAAACTTGCACATCAATTTGAAAGGGAAGCAGAGATATCAATGTCTCTTAATCATCCCAACATCATCAAGGTACATAACTTTGGGAAGTACAACAACCAGTATGCAATTATTATGGAACACATTTCTGGTTCAAACTTTAAGGAAGTTCTTTATAATATTGAGAAATTACCTTTTAAACTACTTCTCAAAATATGTTATGAAGCAGGGAAAGGGTTGGCGTTTATACACAAAAACAATATTGTTCACAAAGATGTTAAACCAGACAATATCCTTGTTAACAAAGATTTTACGATTATTAAAATAACCGATTTTGGTATTGCAAAATTACCAAAAAGGTTTTGGCATAAAGATATATTTCCTAAAAGTGGAACTATTACTAAATACGGAATAATCAACTATATAGCGCCTGAACAAACACTCGGAAAAGCTGATTACTGTTCAGATATATACAGTTTTGGTGTTACAATGGATGAGATAATAACTGCAAAGTTCTTATATCCTGAGCAAGAAGAAAAAAACAAGGAAGATTATTTTCAACGTCTTGATGGACCATCTTTTAAAAAGAAAAAAGGACAACAAGATATACTTTGTGCAGATATCCCTGTAACAGAAGATTTTAAAAATATCATAAGAAGGGCAACACATCCAAACTGTGTTTTAAGATACACGTCTATGGAAGAACTTCTTTATGATCTAAAAAAATTACTATGATTAAAAATATTTTCACCTTCACAATAATATCGGTTCTACTATTTTGTGGCTGTGGTATTAAAAAAAAGAGAGAGAACTTTCAAAACAATCTTGTCTTATCTGTATCAGGAGACCCCAAATCCTTTAACCCAATAATTGCAAAAGAGACCAGCACTACAGCTATAACCAGATTCTTATTTGAAGGTTTAATTGAAACAGACGGTTTAACATTAGAGATAAAACCTTCGTTAGCAAAAAGTTGGAAGGTTGATAAGAACGGCAAAAAATGGCGTTTCTTTCTTAGGCAAGACGTAAAATGGCACGATGGCAAAGATTTTACTGCCGATGATGTTATTTTTACCTTTAATAACCTTATATATAACCCTGATATCCCAACAAGTAGCAGAGATATTTTTTCAATAGAAGGAAAACCCATAAAAGTAACAAAAATTGATACATATACAGTAGAATTTGAGTTACCAGAAAAATTTGCTCCATTTTTGCGGCTTTTAGGGCACGAAATTCTCCCAAAACATAAACTTGAAAACTCTGTTGAAAAAGGTATTTTTAACAGTTCTTGGGGAGTTAATGAAAAACCAGAAAATATTGTTGGAACAGGTCCATTCTTTTTAAAAGAATATATACCAGCTGAATGGGTTATACTTGATAAGAACCCTTTATACTGGAAAACAGACACAACAAGTACAAGATTACCTTATTTAGACAGGATAGTTCTTTTTATACTTGCAGACACAAACATAGCTCTCTTAAAGTTTAAAGTTGGAGAGATAGATTTAGTCAACGTTAGAGGGCAAGATTACCCACTATTAAAGCCGTATGAAGAGAAGAATAATTTTAAACTTTTTGAGTTAGGTCCATCTCTCGGGTCAGAATTTATTACATTAAACCAAAATTCTACTTCTCCTTTACCTGAGCATAAAAAAAAGTGGTTTCAGAACAGAAATTTCAGGCAATCTGTTGCTTACGCAATAGATAAAGAATCTATAATACGAAACGTGTATGGGGGGTTTGGAGCTAACCAAGACGGACCTATGAATGTTTCTTGCGGTTTTTTTTATAACTCGAACCTTACAAAATATGAGTTTAACATTAATAAATCAAAAGAACTACTTAAAAGAGAAGGATTCTTTTGGAAAAATGGGAACTTATTTGACAATAAAGAGAACCCTGTAGAATTTACAATACTTACAAACAGCAACAATTTTGAAAGAGTTCAGTTAGCAAGTATCATCCAGAACGATCTGGAACAACTTGGAATGAAGATAAACCTTTTACCTATCGAGTTTAACACACTTGTTACAAAACTTAATGTTACTAAAGACTGGGAATCCGTTATAATAGGTCTTACAGGAGGAATAGAACCTCATAACGGGAAAAATGTTTGGCATAGCAAAGGTCAGTTACACCTTTGGAATATGGGTGTTGAGACACCAAAAGATTGGGAAAAAAGACTTGATAGAATCTTTGAAGATGGTGCAAAACTACTCGACGAACAAGATAGGAAAAATCTTTACGATGAATGGCAACATATAGTAAATAGAGAATTACCAGTCATTTACACTGCCAGCCCTTTATCTATGACTGCTGTAAGAAACAAGTTTGGTAACATCAAACCCTCTGTTTATGGAGGGGTTATACATAACATTGAAGAGATATACGTAAAATGAATCAATATAGAATAAGATGCTCGTACGAAAAAGAGGGTATAGCAAAGTTTATATCAAACAGAAACTTACAAAGAATAATGGAAAGAAGTTTGAGAAGACTTGATATACCACTAAAATTTACAGAAGGCTTTTCGCCTCACCCTAAAATGAGTTTCGGGTTTGCTTTACCAATAAATGTTTCAGGTAGTAATGAATATTTTGATTTTTTTATTACTGAAAAAATCAATATCAACCAACTGCTTGAAGAGTTCAACTCTTTTCTCCCTGAAGGACTCAAAAGTAAGCATTTTTTTTACACAAACAATGATGATAAACCCTTAACAGATACCAGCACTGAGGCTCTTTACACTATCAAGTTGACAGAATTAGGTTATAATCTATTAGAACCTTTTGGTGAGATTGTTGAAAAAGATACACAGCAGGTAGTAATCAAAACTAAACTCAACAATTTCAGCCATAAAGGGATGTTAGCCCTCTTAATGGAAGGCAAAATATTAAGTATTCACAGAGAAATTATAGGAAACGATATACAAAATGGAAAATAAGTTTAAGATTTTAATTAGTAATGAGACTTTTTTAAATAGGGTAGCAATAGTATCTGAGAACCAGATTGAGTACCTATTTGTTAACAGGCCAGACCTTTTTACTGGCGTAGGGAATATATATAAAGGCAGTATAGAAAAAATTATTCACGGCTTAAACGCCGCTTTTATAAATATAGGTGGACCCAGAAACGGATTTTTACCTTTCAACAAAGAAGAATGTATATATTTGGAAGGCGAACATCTTGGCAAAACTGATAAAGTTCCAATCCACAAACATACCAAAGGCGAAGAAATTCTTGTTCAAATTTCCAAACCTATGACCGACGATAAAGGTATGAAACTCACGACACATTTATCTATCCCTGGTAGGTTCCTTGTTCTATTACCTCAATCCCCTTTAAGAACAATATCAAAGAAGATAACCGATAAAGCAGAAAGAGAAAGACTTGTATCTGCCGTTACAAAAAGAATAAAGAATAATGATATTGGTTTTATAATCAGGACAGCAGCAGAAGGGCAGAACGAAAAATATATCTTACGTGAAGTGAAAATACTATTGAGTTTTTGGAACAAAATAAAACGTTTTGCCAAAGTAAAACCATCTCCCTCAATTTTATGGGAAGATTTACCTCTTTACACAAAAATTATACGTGATTTTGCCAACAAGAACTACACCGAAATAATCGTTGATGACGTAAAAACCTACAAAGAAGTAAAGAAGTATGTTAGCATTTTTCTTCCAGAACTTAACGGTAAAGTTAAGTTTTACAATGAAAGCACCCCTATTTTTACAAAATATTGTATAGAAAAAAAGATAGAAAACTCTCTTTCTAACAAAGTTTTTTTACCTTCTGGGGGTTACCTTTTAATAGAAGAAGGCGAAACATTAAACGCAATAGATGTTAATACAGGTAGTAGCGATAGAAACAATATCAGGGCAACAATTTTTAACACAAACATAGAAGCAGCACGTGAAATACCGCGTCAAATTCGTATAAGAAACCTATCAGGTCTTATAATAGTAGATTTTATAGATATGTGCCAAGAAAAACAGAGAAAAAAAGTCTTTAACGAATTTAATGCAAACCTTGATATTGATAAAGCTCAGATTAATATACTTTCCATATCAAAACTTGGTCTTGTTGAGATGAGTAGAGAAAAAACAGAATACCGACTCTCAGATGTTTTTATGGACAGATGCACTTGCTGTAAAGGTAATGGAGTACTACGAAACATCTATATAGAAGCCTTGATGCTTAAAAACAGTATCTTAAACCAACTTTCAAAGAACCCTAAGAAAAAACTTAGTGTTGAAGTTTCAAGGGACCTATTTGAGTTTTCAAAAGAGACCCTGTTTTTAGACAAACTTATCAAAGAAAAGAAAATCTTTTTAAAAGAGAACCTTTTTCTGGAAAACGGGCAGTACAAAATATTTTGAAAAGGTAAAAAATATGGCAAAAAAATATAAAGTTGGAAACTTTCAAGGGTACCAGAAAATAATAACCAATGAAAACTCAGATTTAAAACTAATAAATCTATCTTTTATTAAAAATATCAAAGACCAAAATTATAACGGAACTACTAACGGTGAAGAGACCGTATTAATTTTAATTGAAGGTAGTATAATATTACACCTTGAAGGAAAACTCTTCGCAAAAATAAGTCGAGAAAACGTTTTTTCACAACCGCCGTCAGCAATATATTTACCACCTTATTTAAAATATTCGATAAACTTTTTAGACAAGACCGAAATATGTTTAGCCAGTTGTGTGGCAAAGGGTATTGGACAACCCAAACTGATACAGTCTAAAAATATGGTATACTCAAGGGTAGGTAAAGACGGTTATTCAAGAAACTTGGTACAGATAGTAGACGAAAGTTTTCGTTCAGAAAAACTTATTATAGGGGAAACTATCGGCGACCCAGGAAGTTGGGTTAGTTTTCCGCCCCATAAACACGATACAAATAACCCTCCAGAAGAGGTTGCTATGGAAGAGGTCTACTACTTTAAGTTTTCCCCTAAGAACGGATTTGGTACAATTCGCATATTTGATGATTTAGAAGATAATGTTTTTGTAATAAGGGATAACGAGATTATAACTATTCCAAAAGGTTACCACCCAATATCTGTTGTTCCCGGACACCAGATATACTATTTGTGGGTTATGGCTGGAGATACGAGAAAAATGGCTTCAACAGTTCATCCAGATTTTTGTTTATTTTAACAATAATTAAAAACTTTAAACATATAAACATTATGAAAATTACAGAAAAATTAAAATCTTTTCCAAAAGATTCTACTGAATATAAGACTTTACACGCCTATTTGAAAAAGTATCAAGACCAGGAGGTTGTATTTATAAGGGTACCTGCAAGAATTAACCTTCTCGGCACCCACATAGACCATAGAGGTGGTTACTTAAACTACCTTTCAATAGACAAAGAGTTTTTTTGTGTAGCAGGTAAAAGAAAAGACAGGAAAGTTGCTTTTTTTGACGTTAAAACAGAACTATATGCAGAAGGCGAGTTTGATATAGATAAAGAGCTACCTAACCGACCAACAGATTGGTTGACTTACATAAGACAAGTTAAAATTATTCCTGGCGACTACTCTAATTACATAAAATCTGCTATTTTATACCTACAAAACCATTTTCATCAAAAAAACCTTTCTGGTATGAACCTTGCTTTTTATGGGGATATACCTGTTGGCGCTGGTTTGAGTTCATCTTCAGCTGTTGTTGTTGCTGTAATGCTTAGCACGGTGCTGTTAAACAATCTTGATATCGAAAAAGGTGCACTTTCTGAAATGTGTGGAAAAGCAGAATGGTATGTAGGTACAAGGGGAGGGTGCGGAGACCACGCTGCTATGCTTTTTGGCAAAAAAAACCAGATAGCCCATATAAGATTTTTCCCTTTCAGTATTGAATACCTACCTTTCCCTGAGAATTACAGAATAATAAGTTGTAACTCTCTTGTTGAAGCAAAAAAATCTATGGGAGCAAAAAATATTTTCAACGAAAGAATTGTTAACTATGAGATAGGATTCCGGTTAATAAAGAAGAACTTTCCTGAACTTGCTCCAAAACTCTCTTATTTAAGAGATATAAATCCTAAAAACCTTGGTAGCGAAAAACTTATATACGAAATCTTGTTATCACTACCTGAGACTATCAGAAGAAAAGATATAATCAAAGAATTACCAGAAGAAAATCTTGATTTCTTCTTTGAATCACATATTGAACCAGCGTCTGGATATAGATTAAGGGATGCAGTTATGTTTGGAATAACCGAATGCGAACGCTCCAGAATATGTTCAAAATTTCTCAAAAATATGGATATAGACACTTTTGGCAAACTAATGTTTATTTCTCACGATGGCGACAGAATAGTCAACCATCTTCCTGATGGAAAAATTATTAAAAAAACCTATAGCGTTGACAATGCACACTTAAAAGAACTTATAAAATATTCAGAGAGTTCCGACCCATCTTTAAGAGAAGAATCTAAACTTTTCAAACAACCCGGGGCATACAGATGTAGTACTGAAGAACTCGATTTTATTGTAGATACAGTCAAACCTTTAAAAGGAGTAAAAGGCGCAAAACTTACAGGAGCAGGTTTAGGTGGTACTGTATTGATTCTTGTTGAAAAAGACCAAGCCGACAATGTTATGGATGTCCTTAGTGAAAGATACTACAAATTGAAAGGATTAAAGGAATCAGCGTTTGTATGTGTATCTGTCGACGGTGCCGGCGAAATATAGCCACCCCATACGCCTTTCTTTTATGCCCAAACGCTCAGTTTTTTATCCTGAACTTGTTTCAGGTTCTCTCACTTAATCCACGCTGGGAATAGGCTCAACGTAAAAAACGAGATTCCACCAACATTCTCCTCTCCTCTGGGGGAGAGGATGGAAGGTGAGGGGGGCTTTTTGCTTTTATGTCTTTAACTGCCGTTTTGTGGCATTGCGAGGAATGCCTTCTAATGACGTGGCAACCCTCGTATTTATCCTTATTATTGTTTATTCACATTCCTTTTCCGCCTACGGCGAGATTGCCACGTTACGAAGCCCCTCCTACGCCAAGGTATACCTGCCGAAGCTTGTATTTTAGCGTAGGTTGGCTTCGGCGGGTAAAGCTCGCAAGATAAACTGCAAAAGACGGAATGG